>JADLHL010000117.1 GCA_020848815.1 Chitinophagaceae bacterium
ACGGGTTCCAACCCATTACTGACGATGCTACTTTGAAAGTTTGTTTGCCTAGCAATGGAGTAGCCGTTGGTAACAGCTTTAACTCTGCCAACAGAGGTAGTGCTAATGTAACTGTAGGCTGCACAGGCTGTGCCTTTTTGCTGGGCACTACCACTTTGCCCATTACACTCAATAGCTTTGATGGTACCATGCTCAGTAATGGTATGAGCCAACTGGTATGGAGTGTTGCGAACAATGATGAAGTAGCCGGTTTTACAGTTGAATACAGCACAGACGGTTCTTCTTTCAGTACTGTAGGTAACCTTAAGAAAGGAGCCTCCAGCAGCTATAGCTTTCAGCACAAGAGCAGCCACAATGGTCTTATTTTTTACCGCCTTTATATGACGGATAAAATGGGTAAAAGCACTTACAGCAGAACTGTAAGCATGCTAAATGGCAAACAAAACAGCAGCCGCATTATTGCAGTAAAACCAACAGTCACCAGCAGTACAGTACGCATAGAAATGTACGCTGCCACTACACAGCAAATTACCTACAGCATTGCTGATGCTGCGGGCCGGATACTGATGAATAACAAGCAAACCGTTCAAACAGGAATGGCTCAGGTAAGTGTAGATGTAAGCCGCATGCCAGCTGGTATTTTGTACCTGCAAATTCAAACCCAGGATGGCCAGCGCAGCGTACAAAAACTGATGAAGCAATAAACATTTATTATTTATAGCATTGTCGCAACGTAAAAAGGGTTGTATGATTCAGTTCATACAACCCTTTTGATTTTATAGTCATTTCTGCATCACTTGAACTTCCCAACCAAGTGTACTCGCTTAAAAAGTAGGACACCTGCTGGCCCGTGGAGAACGGCTGCTAAATGTGCCGAACTTAATAACTGAAAATTCAATAGCACCATTGCCATTGTTGAATTGTTTTAATGAAGAAGTAGTGGCATCATAACTCATAGTAAACCGAACATCTTTCCATTGTAAACCCAGCATGGCAATAGCCGCATCGCCCGGCCTGAAATAAGCACCACCAATTACTTGCTGCTCTCCGTATTCGCCCAAATTGTATTGTGCCATTAAGCCCCCTACTATTTCGCTGGTACCAGCCTGCTGACTGTAATACACGTTGGGGTTAATGATCCATTGGTCGTTCAATTTTACTGTTGCATTTACAAATGCGTTGTACCGTGCAGGCACCCTGTTGTTGCTCAATGCATCATTAAAAAAAGATTCTCTGGGCCTGTTTAAATGCAACATGCTCACTCCAGCATTAAGGTATACTTTATCCGAAGGAAACCAGGCATAGTTGAGGCCCGCTTGCAAATCGAGATATCCAATTTGTGAAAAGGCGAATGCTTCACCACTGGTAATATTGGCATCAAAGAATTTACCGTTCCACTGGTTTTCCCAAGTGAAATTGGCAATATCAATTCTTTTGGAAGCAACGCCCACATTGAAGCCTGCAGAAATCAAACTGTTGTAGCCAAGTTCCTGATGCCAAGCTATGCTTCCGTAGGCTTTGGTAGAAGTAAGATTGCCGGAACCCGCAACATCTCTCAACAATACACCACCTACCCCCAACCAACCAGTTGACGATTCATCCCGCAACAATTGCACATCTCCCCACAAGCTCATTGTTTTATAAGGCACAGGCAAGCCCCACCACTGATTGCGGTAGCTGCCTCCAATGCGGTAATCAAAATCCGGGTTGAAGCCTGTATTGGCAGGATTAGTGAGCAAAGGATTGTTCATAAACTGGCTGAAATGAAGATCCTGCGCCAACAACGGTTTTGTACTGATGCACATGGCAGTAAACAGCAGTGCTCCGCCGATTACCAGATGTGCCCTCTTTTTCAATTGTTGATATGTACCCGTCATAGCTTGCTCTCCTTACCTGATTAATGTAATACTGCCCGATTTTTTCACCTTCTCTCCTGACACCAACTCCGCTTCCAATGTATACCCGTAAGCATCCATGGGCTGTGGTTTGCCTTTAAAAATACCATCCCAGCCACTGCGTGGCACAGTGGTTTCGTACATCAGCTGGCCCCAGCGGTTATAAATCCTGAACATCATTTTGCTTACTCCATATCCAAATACCACAGCTCTGTCATTTACACCGTCTCCATTGGGGGTAAATGCAGATACAACATCTATCACCGGATTGATGATTGATGGAACAGGCTTACATACTGTATCCGAGCAACCAAACTCATTGATAGCAATCAAACAGGCATTGTACGTGCCGGTTTGGTTGTATTGATGGCGAACGGTTGTGTCTCTCCTAAACGTAAGCAGTGAATCGCCATCGCCAAAAAGCCACTTGTATTGTGGCACTACTGTGCTGAGGTTTGTAAATGTAGTAATCACGTTTTCCTGAGCAGGCAGTGGCGTAAATGAAAAGTCTGCTGTTGGCTTTCCGCTCACTGTAATCGTTTGTTGCACTGAGTCGATAATGTTACAGGTACTACTGTCTACCACTATCAACTTCACTACGTAAATGCCCGGCACTGTATAGTTTTTTACAGGGTTGGCTGCGGTACTGGTAGTGCCATCGCCAAACTGCCATAAAAATTGCTGCCCGCCCAAACTGTTGTTGGAAAAAACAGCTGCATAAGGCGCACAGCCAGATACAGGCGTATCAAAACGGGCATCTACCAAAGGACTCACCCTAAGCAACAACCTGAATGTGTCTGGCGCATTGCAGTAATTCGTGTCCGTTAATACTAATTGTACATTGTACGTACCTGCACCCGGAAAGGCATGTGTAACAGGACCATTGCCTGTGACTACAGGTGCAGAATTATCACCAAAAATCCACGTAAACGAATTGGAGCGGAATGGCTTTCCGGTAAATGGTACGCTCAGATTATCGAACCTGTATGTATTGCTTTCGCAAGGTGCCAATTTGGTAGCAGCAGCACTAACACTGGCAATATCATCCCGAATGCGAATGGTTACATAGCTGGTATCCCGCGGATAACATTTAGTACTATCAACTGATATCAACCGTACCCTATAACTACCCACAGCATTGAAAGTATGCGCAATGTTATTCGTGTTGGTGATCGATTGCGTTCCATCGCCAAAATCCCATTCGTACGAACGGGCTAAATTCACGGTATCCCGAAAATTGACAGTAATAGGCACACAACCGGATGTATCGCCATCTAAGGAGCCGATAGAAGATTTTACACCACTACGAATACCTGACAAATCGAAATTGACTTTGATAACCGCCTGGTTACAATTGCCCGAAGGGTTGGTTGGCCCAACTACACCGGGTGTAATTGGAAACTGGCCGGGGCTACAGTTGGCACAAATGCCTTGATAGATAGCGCCAGCCGCATCGAACCTACTGGTGCCACCATCTACGTGGTCAGCACCAGCATTGTCACCTGGTGCATTTTGCTGCCCGAAATAGGAACCAAACAATTGACGGGTAGCATCTTTTTCTAATACAAAAAAGTAAAAATCACGACCATCGGTTTGTGATTGTATGGCATCCGGTGTAATGGTAAGACCAAGTGTACCACTTGCTGCAAATGAGTTGTTACCTGGTGTTACGTTTATTACCGGGCCGCCCCAGCCACTCACATATACATTCTCACATCTGTCCACCAAAAATGCAGTGGGGCTAATATTGGGCGTACCAACGTTGGTGCCAAATACGGTGCTATACACCCATGCACTCAAATCGTTGTTGAGTTTGGCTATAAACTGCTTGCCACCCGTTTGAGAAAACGCAGCATTGCGAACAGGAAAAGCACCCGTTGATGTACCCATGCAATACACAAATCCGAAGCGGTCGAATTGTATACCATACACTTGATCGAGGCCACCTGTGCCAATAAAAGTAGACCGTATAAGGCTGCTGCCGGTAGCTGTCACCTCCGCAATAAATCCATCTGCCAAACCGCCCTGAAAAGTAGCACCTACAGTGCCTGTTTTATTACCGGGAAAATTGGCACTGCTAGTACCACCACCCACGTAAATATTTCCCGCAGGACTTACAGCCAACACATACGCAGCATCATCAGCATTGCCACCCAAATAAGTGGAGAATAAAAGACCGGCAAGGTTTTGGGGAAACTTAAGCAGCAATGCATCCTGGCTGCCCTGGAGCGTAGTTTGAATAGCACCCGGCGTAATTGGAAAATCACCACTCCGGCTACAGCTGGCTACCAAAATATTGCCCGCTGCGTCCAGTATCACTTCGCTTCGTGCATCATCGCCATAGTTTTGCTGCAGGCTGTTTGCACTCACAGGTGTAGCATATTTATGTTTGATATTTACACCATCATCTTCCTGTCCGCCAAGCATTACAGAACCTACCAAACCCGTACCAGCAGCGTTCAGTTTCGTTACTACAATATCCCACTTACCACCAGGCCCCAACCGCGGCGTAGTGGTGGGATAATCGGTGGACGTAGTTCGCCCGGCCATTACCAAATTGTTGGCATTATCTACAATCAAACTGTGTGGTTGCTCATTGCCAGTGCCCCCTAAGAAAGTTGCATAAATACGTGCTGTTCCGGTGGCATTAAACTTCATGATGGCAATATCAAATCCACGCACCTCGCCTGTAGCATTATTGCCACCCCGGTAAGTAGTTTGAAAAGCGCCTGGTGTAACGGGATAGCCGCTGCCAAACACAATACCACCTGCATACAAGTTGCCGCCGGCATCATATGTGGCTGTATATCCCCAGTTGTCCGAAGTGCTACCGGTAAAAGATGAAAACACCAGCGTCGGATCTATAATTAAAGTTTGAGCAGGGTCGTATCCATTTGCTTTTATCCGAACGGTATTGCCATTGAGCACATAGCGGCAACTGATATCTTTTCGCTGGCCGTTGATTAACTGATAACTGTAGGGGGCTTTTTCTACCACTTCGCCAATAGAAGTTTTTACCACTAAATCACCATTGCTACGCAATGATAATTGCACATCGCCAGAGTAGGCAATGGCTACATCTTGCAAGCGGGCATTGGGCTGGAGCACCAAATCATATTTCAAAAAACCACTTTCGCTATAATACCGCACATCTATGCCGGGATACATACCTTCTGCCCATACTTCGGCAAATGCATGAACGTTACTGGTCCATTTTGAGGGGTCATTTCCTATGATATAATTAAAATAACCCGGAAGCTGTTTCGCTTGTTTAAAAACAACTTTGGCATTGGCATTTACAAAAGAAACATCATAGGCATGTGAACGTAAGGTTAGCACAGGTTCATTGCCACTGCCCGATTCGCCGTCATTGATATTACTGGCCTGTATAGCAGCTGCAGCTTTCGGAGAAATGTTTTCGAGGCCATGACCGGTCAATGCATTTTTAACCGCCTGCAATTCTTCGGGTGGATGCTGTAGCACCCGGTAACCATTTTTTTTCAGGAAAAATGCACCCGTAGATAGTTCGCCTTTGAACAGTACATCCTGATGCCACTGGCCTTTGTTTTCGGTGTACTCAAAAGTTTGGCCATGCGCCTGCACTACAAAGAGGCAAGCAAAAATGATGAGGTATGAGGATATGTATTTCAAAGCAATATTTAAGTTACGGTTACAAACGCTTAGCAGCCTATATTTCTTGTTAAGAAATCTTCGACCAGAACGTTTTTCCTTTTTTGGCCAGCAAATGTTGACGCAAAGCAGCATGCTCCGGCTTCATAAGTTCTACATCTTCTTCCAGCAAATTCTCTGCCATACGTTGCGCCGCTTCCATCAATACTTTGTCGTGCATAATGGAGGCCAGCTTAAAATTGAGCATGCCGCTTTGGCGGGTGCCTTCAATGTCGCCGGGGCCACGCAGCTCCATGTCTTTCTCTGCAATGCGAAAGCCATCGTTGGTTTCGCACATAATCTTTAACCGCTCCCGGGCATCGGAGGTTAATTTGGGGCCGGTTAATAAAATGCAAAAGCTTTTTTCGCTGCCACGACCTACCCTGCCACGCAGCTGGTGCAGCTGGCTCAGGCCAAACTTTTCGGCACTTTCTATCACCATCACACTGGCGTTGGGCACGTTCACCCCCACTTCAATTACTGTTGTACTCACCATAATCTGAGTGTCGCCTTTTACAAACCGTTGCATGTTGGTGTCTTTTTCTTCGGCACCCATACGACCATGCACCATGCTGATGTAAAACTTCGGTTCCGGAAAAAATGCTTTCACATTTTCGTAGCCCCGCATCAGGTTTTCATATTCCATTTTGCTGCTTTCTTCTATCAGCGGAAAAATGATGTATGCCTGACGGCCCTTCTGAATTTCTTCGCCCACAAATTCCAGCACGTTATGCCGGCTGCTTTCGTAGCGGTGCACCGTGGTAATGGGTTGCCTGCCGGGTGGCAGTTCATCCATCACCGAGCAATCTAAATCGCCAAACAAACTCATGCTGAGTGTACGGGGGATGGGCGTAGCCGTCATTACCAATACGTGTGGCGGAATCTCATTTTTTTGCCAAAGCTTACTGCGTTGCTCCACACCAAACCGATGCTGTTCATCAATCACTACAAAGCCAAGATTTTCGAATTGCACCGTGTCTTCAATGAGTGCATGGGTACCAATGAGGATATGAATCTCTCCATCAACAGCCCGTTGTAAAATCTTTCTGCGTTCGGCAGCTTTTACACTACCCGTGAGTAAAGCTACTGTAACGGGCATGTCTTTCAGCAATTGGCTAATGCCCGCAAAGTGTTGCTGCGCCAGTATTTCCGTAGGTGCCATCAGGCAGCTTTGAAAACCATTGTCGGCAGCCAGTAGCATACTGAGCAATGCCACAATGGTTTTACCACTGCCCACATCGCCCTGCAACAAGCGGTTCATTTGATGACCGCGACCACAGTCGGTGCGTATTTCTTTTATCACCCGCTTTTGCGCATTGGTGAGTGCAAAGGGTAAATGCTTTGCATAAAACTCATTGAACAACGCTCCCACCTGATGAAAGATGACGCCCTTGCTCAACTGATGCCGTTTGATTTTTACCTGATTGAGTTTGATTTGCAGCACAAACAATTCTTCAAACTTCAAACGGCGGAGTGCAGCATCATACGTGGCCTGATCGGGTGGAAAATGGATGTTGCGATATGCATCAAACCGGGGCATGAGTTTACCCGCAGCCATAATAGATGCTGGCAAAAACTCGGGCACATCTTGTGGGGATATTTGCGGCAACAATGCAGCGGTGAGTTTGCCCAATGCTCTGCCCGTTATAAATTTTGTTTTGAGTTTTTCGGTAGTAGGATATACAGGTTCCAGAAAATTTCGGCCCGCTACATTTTCTTCATCGGCGGGTTCTATTTCGGGATGCGTAATGCTGGGTCGGTTTTTAAACCAGGCCACTTTGCCATACACTACATATTGCCTGCCGGGCACCAGCATTTTCTTCACCCATTGCACTCCCTGAAACCAGGTAAGTTCCAATTCTCCCGTGCCATCCCGCATAATAGCCGACAGCCTTTTGCGGCCCTTGTCGCCAATTTCTTCAGGCTCTCCGAGTATGCCCCGCACCTGCACCATTTCCATACCCGGCGCTATGGCCGATATAGGAAACACCCTTGTTTTATCAATATGTCTGTACGGAAAATGCTCCAGCAAATCGCCAAAGCTGTGGATGTTCAATTCTTTGCGCAGCATATCGCCCCGTTGTGGCCCTACGCCTTTCAGGTATTCAATGGGCGATTCTAATATGGATGGTCCATGCTGCATGCCAAAATTGCTGCTAAAAGTAGTGGGTTTACAGCAACCAGCTATTGCTGCAAAAGAAACTGCCTGCTCCTTTCGGATACAGGCAGCTGTAGAACGGGTGTGTGATGTTTTTTTGTCGGTTTATCTATTTGCGGATGAATACACCGCCATTCACAGTGAGCTTTTTTCCTGGTGCGATGGTTACTTTTCCGCCGGGCATCACTTGCAATGGAATGTCTAAAACGCAGTTTCCGTCATTACCGGGATTGATGAAAATGTGATCATTTACCTGCAATACTGCTGGTGGCACAATTTGGTTTTGCCAGTTTGCAGCATTGCTGAAATTGCCCGAACCGGTGAACACAAACGTTCTGGATGCATCTTCATTTATAATACTTGCCTGCACAGATGGATTGGCCGTTACACCATAGTCGCCGGTGGCAATAGCCGATACCAACACCGTGCGGGTGCTGTCGTTATACTCATTGTTAACCGGATAAATGAGCAATACAGCAGAGTCTTGGCCAGCAGGAATAACCAAAGTACCCTGCACATTATTGATGGCATAACCATTAGGAAAGCTGGTTTTTCTATCGGGAAAATAGCCTACAGTAAAGTCACGATTGTATGATGCAGTACCAGCCAGTGTGTATTGTACTTTGGTATCTACCGAATCGGGATTATTCAATGAAAATTTAACCCTGATGGGCGTAGTTGCAAACTCTTGCACTGTGGCATTGCTCACACTTACACTAAGTAAACGTGCAGGAGTAATGTTATTGCCTCCGGCAAAAACAAATCGAAAAGTATCAACCACGGAACGGGTATTGCCAAAGGCATCGGCAATGTTTTGAGCAATCAGTCTCACCTCTTTGCCTTGCATAGTATCGGGGTTGAATTGAGGTATAATCATGATGGCATTGGCAAAGCTGCTTACCTGAACAGGCAGGTATTGCAGATTGTCCATGCGTTGCAACCATATTTTTTGAGCCAGGCCAATACCGCTAATATTTTCTGTATAACGAATGCTGATTTCATCACCTCTGGAAAATACATCGTCGCTGGGTTGTGGCCTTCCAAATACTGCCGGTGCAGTCCGGTCTATAATACCCAACACTCTTGGTGTATATACTACTCCTGCATTGCAGCCCACTTTTACCCGCACCTGGTAGGCCGTATCAGACAGGCCTGCAATTTGCCAAGTGGTATTGGTGCCTGCAGCCACGTTGCTTAACTGCGCCGGAGTAAGGCTGAAAGCATTTGTCCAACCAGATGCACCCACTTTGCTGTACTGCAATTCAATCACATTCAATGCGGCCTTATTGTAGCCACTGATACGAACAGGTACATTATTGTTGAATTCGCTATTCACCAGCCAGTTTTCCGGTAGATCTAATGTTGCACTACTGCAAGGGCTTACAAATGAAGCGGCCAATACAATAGATTTATTCAACTCGCCGCCACAATCGTCAGTAGCAGTAAAGGTCAATCCTTCAAAGCTGTACACATTAGCAATATCGCCGCGCCGAATACTAACGGTAATGCTTGCAGAATCGCCGTAGCCTAAATTTTGAATGAGTAAGTCGTTTTCTGAACCGTTGATGCGTATAAGTGCTGCGTCTGCATTAGTGGTTCTGTTGAAATTGAAGCGATAATTCCGGCTTTCTTCCGAAGGGCTGGTGTTGTACAATTTGAAACGAAAAATAGCTGCACTATCTGCCGGCACATTGGTTTGGGTTGTTTTATCTACTTCAAGAAAAACACCATCCCTTGGTTGCGTACCAGGTACATGCGGGCAAGCACTGGTGCCCGATTTTAGTTCGAACACAGGTGTGTTGTACACCGGATCTTTTTTTACATCTACAGAGTAAAAATTAAACTCATCATCATCTGTTAATGTATAGCTGGTGGTAGTGCTTTTGGTGAAAGTATTGTTGGTGCTTTTACCCTGTTCCATTTTGAATGCCACATTTACCCCGCCACTAATACCCGCACCTGCAATCTCCAACCCCAACTCGGCAGCCAAATCACTATCGATAGACATATTGAATTCAATCGTATTGCTCGATGAATTGGAAATAGTAGAAGTCCATGTTTGCGTTGTATTTCCATTGAAGGATCTATTGTCTTCAAAAGGAGCTTTGGCTTTATTAGCGGCATTATTCGCCAGCACCTGTTGCCAAACTTTTACTTCATTGAGTAGCCGGTTGGCAGTAGAGTCTGCAGTGGCCAGCGCTGCATTGCGTTGCAAACGGGGAATGAGGTTTTGTTCAATAAAATTTTGTGTGTACACGTACCAGGTTCTAAACCCTTTGGGAGAAAGAATCAATTGGGTATCCAATGCCAACTGACAACCATTCTTTGCTTCTAGTACCAATGCACGGGCATACATAAAATTGACAGCACCGCCAATGATTACATCCGCTCCATCGCCTATGGCATTCTCTGCACTCGATGTGCTGTACACCTGTGAATTGGAAACGGTAATCTTCGATTCATTTTCAGATGTCACTGTTTGTGTGGTGGTAACGCCTGCATTCACCGATCCCCAAATGGCGGTTTTCACTTCGTAGCCCAAACCAGCGGAAAACTCGGTGCCAATTTTCACATTGGCCCATGCATTTACACTATTTTCTGAATTGGCAAACATGCGCATGGTGGTTTCCCGTGCCTGGTCTTGTTGCCAGGTAGCAAAGCTGCCACTGCCCGGCGGGTCGTGTACAATCATGAATGGCAACTCCGGTGAAACCGTTTGAAAAGTGCTGCCTTGCGAACGAGCCCCTGTAACCACTACATCGCGGCTTACAGCTGCGCTTCTGCCAAATGGATCCTGATATGACAATCGCCATTTCTTTTTGTAATCGCCTACGGTTTTGGGCATACCTCCAATAAGCGATATACCATACATACGTGCACTGTCTTTGTGCAGACGAATGCTTTGTTCAATATCATCGAATGGTACATTGGTTAGCATTACCAGTGTATCTGCGCCTTTGCCACTATAGGCAGGAGCAGGGCAACTCAGTAATGCATTGCCTTCGTACACGGTTGCTTTAAAACGCTTTTCTTCTAATTGCTGCAGCAGCACAAATCCATTGACTGTGCATGCATCGTCAAATTGTTCCAGCACAATTTGTGGTGGCCTGTGATAAGTAAGATTCAGCACTGCATTGCTATCTGTAATATCCCTTTGAAAAGAATCGGACACCAGTAAGCGTTGGAAAAACTGCTCTACTGAATCTTTGGTTACCCGTGCATAAGCAGGATAATTGGCATTAGCATTGGGCGTAAATGTAATGCTGCTTACCCGGTACTTACGGGCAGGCAGCCGAATGCTGTAGCTACCATCAATAGCAGTGGTCACTTTTTTTACAAATACCGAAGGCCGTGGTTGGCCATTGGCATCGCTGGGCAATACATCTGCAAATTCAATTTCGGCGGTGCCAATGCTGGCATCGTTACAACCGGCACCAAACCTGCCGGTAATAAGCCGGGTAGTGGTATCAACAAAATCATTGTTTGAATTTTGCGGACCTGTTACTTGTACCTCTCTACTGTAGGGTGAAAAACGGTGCTGTCTGTATCTGGGCAACACGGTAGCCCTTCCGGTGGATTGCACTGAAAAAATGTATGCTCCATATAACCCGTTCAGCAATCCGCTGGCCGTTATTTGTGTAGTATCGGTTCTGCCGGGTTCTCTTTTAAAAATAAGTACACTATCTAAGGGGGCCAATACCGGATTACCCGGTGCACTGCCGATGCAATCTGTACATTGCTGAAAGATGCGACCGCTAATACTCAATGCTGTTTCATCACTAAAAGAAATTTCTCCCAGAAACTGTCCATTGGCAGGCAAGTTCAATGGAATGGAATCGGGGCTAATTCGATTTTGCCCCTTTTTTGCTTTTACAATGTAAGTGGTGGTATTGCCTTCGTAAAACAAATTAGCAAAACCAAACACCCCATTCACTTGTGTATAGGCACTATCAATTCTCGATTGCGGACTACCCGGATAATCATTTACTTTTTGCACGGTAATCAACACACTGTCTACACCAATCACCGTATTTTGAATCACCACTTTTCCTTGCAGTGTGCCATTGCCCGGCAGTACTTTTATTTCTACCACATTACTGGTGTAAGCAATACCGCATACGCTTTGTACCCTGCGGAAGTACTGTGTATTGGAAAAAGCGGGCAGATAGTACACAGGGCGATTATTGATGGAATCAGCAGCAGTAAAACCACTCGTTGGAAAAATACTTTTCTCCCAGCGGATATTGGGCACAACACCTGCTGGTATTGAACCTGCGCTGATGGATGAAACCGAATCGGGGATGCGCTGCCTTGGATTAGTAACGCCATGTGCGTTGCCAATTTGCCCTTTGAACAAACTGGTATCTGCCGTAAAAGGATTTTCATAGGCTCCCAAATCAATGAAGGGAGTGCTGCCTGCGCCTGTATTGGGCACATAGGTCAAATTAACGTAACGGTTATTGAAGACGATGTCTTTATCGCCGGTCTGGTGTTGCGAAAAATCGGAAGCATCATTTGAATTGCAACTCACAGGAATGAGGCCATCGTCGGCTGTGAGCCATTCGCCATCGGGCCCGGCAGGTAGTGTATCATTTAGAAACTGTACGTTGGCATTGGTAACGTTAGTGCCGCCACCGGTATACTCCTGCAAAACTGAATAGCTAGCGGTAGTACCTGTGGTGGTATTTATTGCACGGCCTGAGTTATTGGCCACAATACTGTTATGAACAGTCAATGCACTACTTAATTCTTTGTAAATGGTACTGGCTCCGGTATTTTTTGAAATAGTGACACCTGATAAAAGATGATTTGTACCAGCCAGTAAATAAATAGCTGAACCGGTTGTTGCGGCATTGTTTGCAAATACTGATTGCTGGATTCTGAATGCATTGGCACTATTGGATGATATATCAAAAAAAATGGCTCCACCAATGCCAGCTGCATTATTAGTAAACACAGTGTTTGTGATGGTGGCGCCTCCTTTCATCAGCAAGCCACCACCTCGGTTTTTTGCAAAATCTTCTCCGTTGACCGAAACAAAACTTGCCGATCCGTTGGCACTGCCATCTTGTACCACCAACTGGTCTAATTGCAACCATGCATTGGCCGAGCTCATAATTACATGATAGGCATTATCGCTATTATTGGATAAAATACCCAAGTCGCCACTCAGCACAGTGGTGTTTCCAGCCACCCGTTGGGCAGCAGTGGTTTCAAAGCCGGCAAAACCGCCAACCAGTTTCACTGGCTTGCTTACATAAAATGATTTGTCGCGGTTGTCAAGTGGCGTCGCATTGCCCAGGGCATCTCTTTCAGGATAATATTTTCCTTTAGCTATCCATATTTCGGGAGTGGCACATGCTGTACCATAGGTATTGGTTTGCCGCAGTGCCTGGTCGAGTGAAGTATATGCATTGGCCCAACTGCTGCCATTGTTGGCACCGCCAGTTGCAGCTGCATTTACATAAAGCACATTTCGATAGCTATTGCAAACTGTACCGAAAGCTACAGGGCTGGTAAAATCTCTTAGCACCGTGCCGCTTACACTTCCATTGTTGTTATTTCCGCTTACATCTGGCACAAACACTGAGCCTGCAATATCGTTTAGCTTGAGGTATAATTGAAGTCCGGAAGATGCGGGCAATTCACAAAATAAATTGGTGCCCAACTCACAAGCAGTAAGTGCTCTGTTATACAATCGCACATCATCTACCTTACCCCGCAGTAATCCATTGAGTGCGGAGCCCGATGCGGGTGTTCCAATTTTGATAGGCAGTGTGTTTTGAAAAAGATTGCCACTCATGGCTACCCGTCCTACTTCAACGGCATTTTGATAAACTATCATTTGCCCCTGAGATTTGGAGTAAGTCACTGCAATATTTACCCAGGTGTTAGTAGGAAAAGCAGCGATAGGATTGATAATAAAACTTTGCGTGGTTGAATTTAAAAAAACACGTAGCCTGCCCTGATAGGTATCTATTGAAAATGGGCCGCCACCAGCACCGGCAATAGCTTTATCGATTATACGCTGATCGCCTGTTACAGCTATGTTTACCCACACTTGTATGGTAAGGGCAGTATCTACATTTAACGAAGCAGTATGAGGAACGGAAACGCTGCCGCCACCGTCGAAAAAATAAGCTTGCTGGGCATGCAAAGCTGTTGCATTGCACCAGCAAATGATGACAATTAAAACACGGATTTTCTGTTGTACAGCTGCTATAAAGGCACTACGTAAAAAAGCATATAAGGAATGCAGGAGTGGTGTCATTTTCAGGGTATTTTACCTTCGTAAATTACCCTGAACCATAGCGCTGAAAAACCCCATAAAAGGGTGGTGTGCAGCAAAAGTTTAATCCAACTCGCCATTCATTTTCATCCGTATGAGTTCGGCCTTGCTATTAATTTCCAGCTTTCGGTAAATGTGTTTGATATGATCCCTCACGGTTTCTATCCCTACCATTAATTTGGCGGAAATCATTTTATAACTCAGGCCTTCTACAATACCTTCTACAATCTGCTGCTGACGTGGTGTAAGTACATCGCCCCGGTTTTTTTTCGGGTTGAAATATTCCACCACTTTGCGGGCAATACCCGGCGACATATACGAGCCGCCGGCATGCACCTGCTCTATGGCCTCTACAATTACTTCGAAAGGTGTACGCTTAGTGAGGTACGCTGTTGCTCCGGCACACAAGGCCTGAAAAATTTTTTCGGATTCTTCAAATGTGGTAAGCATAATAATATCAGTATCAGGATGGCGTTGGCGGATTAGCGGAATGCCTTTGATACCCGTCATGCCGCCTTTGAGGCCTATATCTAAGAGTAATACATCAACATGTTTGTCTGATGATTGCTCCAAAAAAGCTTCAACAGATGGTACACACAGGCTTACCTGAATATGTGCCACTGTTGAAAATAAACCGAGCAAGCCAGATGTAACCAGCGGTTCATCTTCTACAATAGCCACATAAATATCTGAATGCATGGTATACTTTTCTGGTGTAAAAAAACAAGTTGAATGTAGGTAAGGTTTCAACAAAATAATACCCCATAAAAGGGGGTTATACCGGTACGGAAAGCACTACCGTTGTTCCCTTTTCATTGGTATGTATTTGCCACCGGCCTTTCATGTTTGATGCTCTTAGTTCCATATTGCTTAGCCCCTGTCCGCTGTGTTTTGGTTGCTGCACAAATCCTATACCGCTGTCTTTTACCACCAGTTTCAGCCACCCACCCTGTTGAGCAATATTTACCTCTACCTCTGAAGCCTGTGCATGTTTAAGAATGTTGGTCAATACTTCCCTGAAAAATAAAAAGATATTATGCCTGATATCGGCATGCATAATTGTAGACTCATCTACATTATTTTGTACGAACAGTGTTTCGATGTGAGCCTGGCTTAATTGCTCTTGTGCTGTTTCTTTCATCTTTACAATCAGGTCGCCGAGTGTATCTTTTCTGGCATCAATAGCCCATACCACATCACGCATACGGCTCATGGCATAGCGGTTGCTGGAGGCCATTTGTTGTATCACATCCTTTTGAGCCGCAGGTGCCTGATATGCCAATAGTTCCATTTGGTACGCTACGCCCGATAACAAGCCCCCCACCTCATCATGCAAATCGGAACTGATGCGAATACGCATTTTATCCATGCTTAAAGCATGCGCCAGCCGGATGTGATAGAAGACATAAACGATGGCAACAATTAACAGCACTATCAGTAACCTGAACCACCATGTATTGTAAAAAAAATCGGCTACTGATAGATGCAGTACGATAGTATTGACGGCAGTACTTCCGTTACCGCAATAGCCTTTCAGCTGAAGCGTGTAATTGCCGGGAGGCAGGTTATCGAAAATGATGGAGCGGCTATTGCCATTAGACTTCCATTCGGCAGGTGTGGTAGCACCATCGGCTTGCAACAAATACGAGTAACTGTTGGAGCTGGTATATCCCAAATCGGAAAAGGCCAGCTTCACTGTTAATGATGGCTGGGCTGCTGGCAATCTGATTGCGGTATGCTGCGGAAAGTTGGCAGTAATAGTGGCTAATTCATCATCGGAATTTGTATGGTAGCTTAAAGATGCCAGAATCATTGTAGCGCCTGAAAAACGGCGCCTTAAAGCAACAGGATCAAATACATTAAAGCCATTAAGGCCGCCAATCCAGCCAAACCCATGACCGTCTAACAGAAAAGAAAAACGATTACACTCGTTGTTTGTAAGGCCATCGGTTTCATAAAAGTTTTGGAAGCTTTTCTGGCGTGGATCATACATGGAAATACCATGCCATGTACTGAACCAATAATTCTTTTTATCGTACAGTATACCGCAAACCCGGTTGTCTGCCAGCCCGTTTTCTTTGGTAAGCGTAGTATTGGTAGCCGTTTGTGGATCAATAATATTAATACCGCCTCCATTGGTACCCACCCATATTTTTCCGTCTGCCGATTCGTGCAATACCATGGCATGACCCACCGGTAGTATTGTATGCAACGGAAAGGTTTCTCCTTTTTGCTCAAACGCCGGAGAAACAAATGCCTGCAGAATTTTTTTTGCTCTGATGTCTATTTCATACACGCCTCCATCTGTGGCATACCAAAGGTGGCCATTTTTTGCTAGCATGGTAAATGCAGGTCTTTGCATAGATACATTTTCGGTGATGTTTTGCAATAGCATGGGCGATAGAGTGCTTCCCTTAGGCGTATAGCGAAGCTCCACTAAGCGGGCAGGTTCATTGTGCATAGGCTCTGTAATAGCAACCACCCGGTTGTTGCCTAACCAACAAATATGATTGACAAACTGATCTAGCAAAAACCGATCATATGTTCTTGCGTTCACATTTATCCGCAGCACAGCGCCTTTCATTTGCAGGCGGGAGTACTCACTCGTCCATACAATACTATCATTTTCCAGATAGACACTTCTGCTTACAAACACACTATCTGCTGCTTGCTGATTGCGTTCTTTTACCAAAAAAGATTCATGCTTTCCAGTTGTAATATCTAACAGGAAGAAGCCATTTTTTTCTGTAGCGGCCAATACTTTTTGATTGGGCAAGGCCACCATGCCACGCCCTTCTATACCTGCCATACCGGCTGGCAATGTTTTTTTCAAAAACTGTTTAAACACATTGCGTGGCGTGGTAATTTGTGAAAAGCCCAACATGTTACTTACATAAAGCGTTTGTCCATTGTAAGATGGCAGTAGCCAATCAGCATTGGGCGCCAGTTGCTGCATTTGCATGTACCACAGCTCAAAAGTTTTTACATCTGTAATACTAGATAGCTTCAATACGGGTGCGTTATCTTGCCGATTTGAAAGCAATACTGCTCTCTTTTGAGGTTTGGCATGTGTTGCAGCCAGCGTCCAAAAAATATCTTCATCAAAGTGATGGCTGTATGCAAACAATTGATGATTGGCCGTGAGTAATAAAGCCGGGCTTTCATTCAATGCAACTGGCATTTGGCCTTGCAGGTGTTGCTGCAGTATGCGTCCCTGCGCATCTACATAGCGCAATCCGTTATAACCATCGAGCATCCAATAAAAGCCGCTTTCTGCTGCGGGCAAAAAAGCCAGGCCCTGCTGCATAAACACTGGTACATCCAATGCGGTACTATGCGGCACTGCAAACAGAAGGGTAAACCTACCGTTGCTATCCAGCCGATGCACATACAGCTTCTCTTTATCAATAGCTACAAAATACAGTCGGCCTCCATGTTCATAGCATTTCAGGTAAGTACCTTTCAGTCCGTTTGATAGATTGAGTACTACACGGGCAACATTTTCCGTGAGTGGGTTCAACAACTCTGCATAACCGATATCGTGATAATATTTGATGAACAACCTCCCATCTGGCAATACCGCAAGATCATCTATGCGACTGCCTGAGAGCAGGGAACGTGTGCCTTTTCTATTACCATACACTAAAAATTCATACCCGTCAAAACGATTGAGCCCGTCCAGTGTGGCCAGCCAAAGCATACCCTGCTTATCTTCTACGGCATCAATCACCCTATTGTTGGAGAGACCATCTTCTACCCCAAAATGATGTGCATTAAAACTGGCGGGCATGAGCTGTGCCCATGTGTATTGCCCAATGCAACAGCAAAGCAATAGAATGAAACAGCAACAACGGGAAAGGTTGTAATTCATAATCGTGGGCTTATTAAAAATAAGCGCAACGAATGAGTTGAGAAAAAAAGGCTGCGAAAATCACCACCCTATGTACTTGCTGGCACTAAGCCTCCTGTTTTTTTATAACAGTCCGTTTTACGATGAGTACCAGTTCTCTGCCGGTTTCAACGCCGTAGCATTACCCAACAGCGAAGGCAACTACAAACTGCGTGGCCTGCCAGATGGTACTTATACTGTAACCTTTGAAGGCATTGCCCCCTACATTGCCCAAACCAAAACCAATGTAGTGGTGAAAAAGAGTGAAACCACCAAGCTCTAATCCGTCACACTTTTGAAATAAACAAACTCTTGAAAGTAGATCGAAAAAAGCCATTCCCGTGATGTCTTTTTTTATACCAGCATTATTTCTGAAAAGCCTTGCAGCAGTGCAGAAAGCACTGTTTCAACACGGGTGAAATGTTATCTTCGCCGCCCTATGAGTAAAGAACGAGTGTTGACGGGCATCAGGCCCACCGGTTTTCTGCATTTGGGCAACTATTTCGGGGCTACCCGCAATTTTTTGCAAATGCAACAGGCGTACGATTGTTATGTGTTTGTGGCCGACTGGCATAGCCTCACCACACACCCCGATACCAAGGAACTGCAAAACAGTGTACGCCGTGTAGTAGCCGAAAATATTGCCTGCGGCCTCAATCCCGACGAAATAACCTTGTACGTACAAAGCGATGTGCCCGAAATTTCGGAGCTCTATCTCTACCTCAATATGCTGGCCTACAAAGGCGAGTTGGAAAAAACTACCACGTTTAAAGAAAAAGTTCGTCAGCACCCCGACAATGTGAATGCCGGTTTGCTCACCTATCCTGTGTTGCAGGCGGCAGATATTCTCATACACCGGGCAGGCAAAGTGCCCGTGGGCAAAGACCAGGAGCAACACCTGGAAATGGCCCGCAACTTTGCGCAGCGTTTCAATTTCCGCTATGGCGGTGGTGAGGAAATTTTACCCGAACCACAGGCTTTCAACTACAGCGGTGGCGAACTCATTAAAATTTTGAGCCTCGATGGCAATGGCAAAATGAGCAAAAGCGAAAATGCCATGAACACCATTTACCTCTGCGACGAAGCCGATTTGCTGCGCAAAAAAATTATGAAGGCCAAAACCGATCAGGGGCCTGCGGAACCCTACAGCCAAAAACCTGATTATATCGAAAACCTGTTTACCCTTATGAAGTTGGTGAGCAGCCACGATACGGTAGCCAAGTTTGAAGCCGACTACAACAACAGCAGCACCGGCAATGTGGTGATTCGCTACGGCGATATGAAAAAGCAACTGGCCGAAGACATGGTTAACTTTTTGCAACCCATCCGCGAAAAAACCAACGAACTGCTCAACAACCCGGAAGCACTGGGCAAAGTGATGCAGGCCGGCAAAGACAAAGCCCGGGCCAGCGCCGCCGAAACCATCCGCATGGTGCGGGAAGCCGTAGGTGTGAAATACTATTAATCATTTTTTATCTGTAGGTCGGCAATTGGTTGGCAGAAAGGTCGTTTTCCCTAACTTGTACCCCGCTGCTGAATTGCCGCCATATCAACATTTTTGATCCATTTTAAATAGCACTTTCTGCTCATGGCAAAATCGAAGAAGCCTAAACACATAGCGATTGCAGGCAATATTGGCGCCGGCAAAACCACCCTGACCGAGCAACTGAGTAAACACTACCGCTGGATACCTCAATTCGAAGATGTAGAACACAACCCCTACCTCAACGATTTTTATGAGGACATGCCCCGCTGGAGTTTCAACCTGCAGATTTATTTTCTGAATAGCCGCCTCAACCAGATTCTGGAAATTCAGCGTGGCAACGAAACCATTATTCAGGACAGAACCATATACGAAGACGCCATGATTTTTGCGCCCAACCTGCACGACATGGGCCTCATGAGCAAACGTGATTTCGATAACTATTACAAGTTTTTTGAAACACTGCGCAGCATGGTTCAACCACCAGACTTGCTCATTTATCTCAAAGCATCGGTACCCACGCTGGTAGGTCAAATTCAAAAGCGTGGCCGCGAATACGAAGAAAACATTCGCCTCGATTATTTGAAAAAACTGAACGAATACTACACCCGTTTCATTGAGTCGTACACCGAAGGACCAGTGCTGGTGATTGATGTAGACAAAAACAAATTTGCAGAGCGGGAAGAAGACCTCGGCGAAATTTTGCAAAAGATAGACAGCCAGTTGTTTGGTTTGTTTTAACCGAAACGACTATGCTTCAAATAAAAAACCTGCTGACAATATCAGCAGGTTTTTTATTGGTTAATGATGACGTGATTTTAGTTGACCACGAAGGCTTGTAAGCGGTAGCCAAAAAACGGGGCTGGTGCTGCCACCTGTATTAGGCCGATGCCTCTGGCGTACCAGCTTTCGAAGCTTACCACATCTACAAAAGGCGCTACAGCCGTGGCTTGTACCTGCTGCGTGGTTCTTACTTTTATCACATTTCTATACACTTTATTATCAACTGCCACATCTACATTGCGTTGCGTTATATCCATTTTCAAACGCATTTTCACCGGCACCGATGCTGCGGTTGTATTTACTTCGGGGCTAAACCACGAGGTGCCTGCAGCTACATTGTCCTTCAAAAAAATCCATTCACCAGCAATTACAGTATCGGCCAAACCAAACTGGTCAATATCATCGTAAGCAAAATATTCGCCTGGTGCTTTTCTGTACAAAGAAGTGTCTGTAACAGCAGTGTGATATACATTTTGGAAAATATCGTACTGCCTGCCCGTAGCTGCCAGCGTGATGGTTGTACCCGTAGCAATAGATCTTACCGTGTCGGATGGAGCAGCTGCCGGATCGTTGGAAATATAATTCCACCAGCTATTAAGTGAGGTAGGAAAATAATCATTGCCGGTACTGGTTACCACCGGAAATACTTCGAGAGAAAATGTACAACTACTGCCTTTAAATTTTACGGTGTAGTTAAAAACTCCCGGATTGAGCGGCGATCCAAATGCCTGCAACTTGAGCTGTGCAATGCCTGTGTTTGCTACGCTACCCGTGTCGGCAAAAAACATACCGTTTACAGTATCGGTAGAAATAATGAAATCGCCGGCCGTTGTAAAATCCAAATCTACCAGCAGGTAATCGGAAGTATCGCTGGCAATAGCCTGGCCGTAAACACCTGCAAGTGTAATATTAGCACAAGCACCTGGAGCACCCACGAGAGTACCCACAGCATTATTACCGGCAGGTGGTGCGCCAGATTCGAGGCTCAGTTCTTTGGAGCAACCGACCCAAACAAAAGCGGCAAGCAGTGTGAGAAATGGTAAGCTTTTTTTCATGTGCAATTTTTATGTCACTATCAGGAAACCTGTGCATCATCTGTGGTAGCGGAGTTGGTTTCTACAGTTGGATGCGTTTTAGCTGGTTCCTCTTTTTTGAAAAAACGATTTTGAAAGAGTAATATTATAATGAGCCCGATAGAAATGCTAGCATCGGCAATATTGAACACAGGGCTAAAAAACAAAAACGGTTCGCCACCCCATACCGGCAGCCATTTCGGAAACGTGCCATCTACCAACGGGAAGTACAACATGTCCACCACTTTGCCGTGCAAAAAACCTGCATAGCCACCACCTTCGGGCATAAAGGCAGCTACTTTTCCGGTACCGTATTCACTGGCTTCAAAAATCATTCCGTAAAACATAGAATCGATGAGGTTGCCAATAGCACCCGCAATAATCAACCCTACACAAATGATGAACCCCGGATGTTCTTTCTTTTTAATCAGCTTGCTCACATAGTACAAGCCAAACACTACCGCCACCATTCTGAATACGGTGAGTGCAATTTTGCCCCAACTGCCGCTGCCGCCAAGCTTCCAGCCCCAGGCCATGCCTTCATTTTCTACAAAGTGTAGCTTAAACCAGTCACCAATCATGTTGTGCTCTTCGCCCAAAAAATAATTGGTTTTAATGTAAAACTTGAACCACTGGTCTACAATCAAAATCAGCAGAATGAGGGCAATGATGTGTCGCTTTTTCACAGAATGAATTTGAAAATGTTGGTGGCAAAGATAACCGGAATAGCCCCTGCAAAATAAATGCTGTCGGTATTAAGGGAAACCTAAGGCCAAGGCCTAATCCGCTTCAATGTACACCCGCTTAACCCGTTGGCTAATGCCCGTCATTATTTCGTACGTAATGGTGTGGCACCAGCCGGCCACCGCTTGTATACTGATGTGGTCGCCAAATACTTCTACCAAATCGCCAGGCTGAACAGGTGGCAAATCCGTAACATCCAACATGGTCATATCCATACATACATTGCCCACCACAGGGGCTGTTTGTCCATGCAACCACATGCTGCCCACTCCATTGCCCAACTGCCGCGGATAGCCATCGGCATAACCGATGCGAACGGTGGCTATTACAGAAGGCCGTTGCAAAACTGCCTTGCGGCCATAGCCCACTGTTTCACCTGCTGCTACTTTTTTTACCTGTGCTACGGTGGTGTAGAGTTTCATCACCGGTTGAAGGCCTGGAGTGCCGCCATACAATCCAACACCCAACCGCACCATATCAAAATGTGCTGTTGGATGCCGCAAGATTGCCGCTGTGTTGGCGCAATGCTGTATAAATGAATATCCCAATCCGGCCGACAATAACGAGCATGCATTGCTGAACAACCTAATCTGCTCTTGGGTAAATGCATCAGCAGCAGCATCTTCACTAGCCACCAAATGTGTAAATACAGAACGTACTTGTAATACCTGCTGTTGCTGCAGCAGTTGCAATAGCATGGGCACGTCTTCAACAGCGAAGCCCAGGCGATGCATGCCCGTATCTACTTTAATATGAACGGGCCAGCTTTGTATCCCTCGTTGCTTGCACCATTCTTGCAATGCTTGCAGCAACTCAAATGAATACACTTCTGGTTCCAGATTATATTGCTCCATTACATCGAAAGAGTCCGGGTCGGTATTCAATACCATAATGGGTAAATGAATACCCGCCTGCCGCAATGCCACACCCTCATCGGGATAGGCCACGGCCAAATAATCTACTCGGCTAAACTGTAAGGCCCTCGCTATTTCAGCATCGCCACTGCCATAGCCCGAGGCTTTTACCATGGCCATCATTTTTACACCTGGCTGTACATGTTTTTTATAAAACTGCAGGTTGTGCTGTACCGCAGGCAAATGAATCTCCAGCACTGTTTGGTGTTGCTGTGCTTCCAGTTGCTGTGCTACTTTTTCCAGAGCAAACTGGCGGCCGCCTTTAATGAGTATGTCTTCTCTTTCAAAATGCAACTGCGGCAATGCGGCCAGCAGTTCACTTGTTTGCATAAATGTATGCACGGTAAAAGGTGGCGTTCCCGATTGCTGTAATGCCTGCTGCCACACCGGCCCAACAGTAATGAGCCGATGGATGGCCTTTGTTTGCAACAATTGCAGCAGCTGCTGATAATTTGCGAGGTTGTCATTGCCCACAGACAAATCACTCAACACAATGCTACGCTGTGCATTTCTGCTTGGCTGAAACAGTAACTCGATGGCTTGCACCAGCGAGGTAAAATCGTTGCTGTAACTATCATTGAGCAGGTTGCAATGCCGGATGCCTTTCTTCCATTGCATCCGCATATCCAATGGCCGGAGTTGCTCTATGCGTTGTTGTATAATTTCCCAGTTATATCCAGCATACAACATGTACACCAGCACATGCATGGCATTCATAATGCTGGCATCATCGGCAAATGGAAAACGCAATGAATGCTGTTCAGCTTTGTGCAGCAAATCCACTATTGCACATGATTGTTCTTTGCTGATTTGCAACACCTGCAACCATGCACCGTCGTGATGGCCCCAGTTGAGCAATTGCCCGTTACAACTTTTGGCCAATGCAGCAACAGCCGCATCATCCGTATTGCAAATGATGGCTGTACAGCTTTGAAAGAGTCGCCATTTTTCCTGCAACTTTTCCTCTACAGTGGCAAAGCCTTCTGCATGTGCATCGCCCAGCATGGTGAAGATGCCAATGGTCGGTTGAATGATGGATTGCAAAGCCTGCATCTCACCCCGCTGCGAAATGCCTGCTTCAATAATGGCGAGTTGAGTATCAGGCTGCATGAGCCACACACTCAGCGGCACACCTATTTGTGAGTTATAACTCTTGGGGCTACGGGCAATTTGCACATCGTGATGCAACACTTCGTACAACCATTCCTTAACGATTGTTTTTCCATTGCTACCCGTAATGCCAATAACCGAACAATGAAATTGCCGGCGATGTGCAGCGGCCAATTGTTGCAAAGCTGTCAACGTATCAGGTACTTGCAGGTACACCGCATCTTCCATTGTTTTTTCTGGCAAATGATGACAGAGAAAAACACGTACCCCTTGCAGATAAGCATCTGGTATAAAACTATGGCCGCTGCGCTGAGCGGTATCAATAGCAACGAAAAGCGTTTCAGCAGGAAATGCCAATCGCCGCGAATCGACAGACAAGTAACGGATGGCTACATCATTGCTGCCATGCTGCGTTGCTTGCATCATAGCAGCCAGCACAGATGTATGATACGTTGCTGTCATGCAGTTATTATTTAGGCAATACAGAGTCGTCTACCACATCTGGTGGCATATTTTTCTTTTTCATAAACAATGAATAGAAAATAGACCCTGTGATACACAATGCAATTACACCGAGTGAAATACCAACCTGAACGGGTTTACTCACCCACATATTTATCCAGTGCTCACCCAGCATTTTTACACCAATAAATACGAGCACAATGGCAATGCCTTGCTGCAGGTAATCAAACTTATTAACCGCACCCCTCAGCAGGAAGAACAATGAACGCAAACCCAACACGGCAAAAATATTGCTGGTGTAAATAATCAACGGATCACGGGAGATGCCCATGACTGCAGGAATAGAATCCAACGCAAATACAAGATCGATAGCCGCCAGCAACACCACCACTACAAACAAGGTAGTGTACACGGGTTTACCATTTTCCCGAATCATGAACTTGCCATCACCATCGGTGGCAGTAAGCGGCATAAACTTCTTGAGCAGTTTGTAGATTTTCGATTCATGCGGATCGAAGGCTTCATCTTCATTGGAAGTAAACATTTTATAGCCGGTATACACCAAGAACAAACCAAATACATACAACAACCAATGAAACTTAGCCACCAATGCCACACCTACGGTAATAAACAAAATGCGGAATACAATGGCCATTAAAATACCAATGAGCAATACCCTCGAATAATTTTTGGGCTGCACATTAAAGGAGTTGAAAATAAGAATGAACACGAAAATGTTATCGATGCTCAGGCTCCACTCCATAAGGTAGGCACTCAAAAATTCGAAGGCCAGTTGGTACTTACCCACCGCTACATCGGCAGTGGTATTTTCAGTAGCCAGTTGCGGCCCTTCAAATAACAAAAACACAAAAAACGCCAGTGCCAGCCCTACCCAAAAAAAGGTTTGATACAAGGCCGATTTAATGCTGATGATTTTGTTTTTCTTACTCAACAAACCCAGATCCATTACCAATGCAATGGATAATACAATGCCGAAAACGAGGTAAACAATTTGATGTGCACTCATGCCTTATGGTATAATTGAAAATTGAAATGTTTTAGCGGGTGTATCGTTTGCGGCGCAGCCATTGCATGATGCCTGCGGCCATCAACAGCAACAGCAATGGCAAGCCAATGTTCAGCATCCGCCATTGGTTGCCGGTTGATTCCAACTTTTTAGGATCGAGCAGGCGGAGCGTAAAGTCTTTACTGCGTGTGGCCATAATGCCCGTTTCATCGGTCATGTAATCAATGGCATTGAGCAAAAAGTTTCTGTTGGCAAACTGGTATTGTGTGTAGGGGTTGGTACCCATGGCCAGCGGGCCTTCGCGGCTGAAACCGTTGAGTACCCAGTCGCCATCGCCGGTAATCAACACCTGCCCGGGCTTGCTGGCACTAGCCAAAAAAGGAGTACCCATTGCAGCCAAAGAATCTGCCACAGTTCTTGGCAAGCGGTTAGCAAACAAACTATTGAACTTGCCTTGCAACAATACTGCCAGCGGCACATTGCTCTGCTTAAATGCAGCTGCGTTATCCAGCTTCTTCAGTATCTCTACGGTTACAATCAGTGGTGCGTTTTCTGTACGGCTTGTATTGCTACTGGTAAGCAAAATATTTTTCTCAATGCCTTCTGCTTTTACAGTATCAATACTGTTGGGAAACTGCATTACCACCGCATCCAGATTTTTGGCAATGGGGTGATTGCTTTGGCTGTATAGCAAAGGAAAATACGGCCATGGCAACAATTCAATTTGTGGTTGATCGCCTACCATGCCCACGGCTTGCGGCAGCACATCACTCTGCTTATCCTGCACCAGGTTTTGATTAATGCGGGCTCCGTATTTAAACATCAAATCATCAATGCGCAAATCACGACCATATGCCGTGAAATCTTTTCCGCTGCGTACCAAGCTATCCATGTCGGCATGCAGGGCATCCATGAGCAACAACAATTTGCCACCCCGCATCAGGTACTGGTCAATTTTTAATTTGTCTTCATCACTAAATGGTGTGGTGGGTTTTACAATCATCAGCGCTTTGATACTATCGCTGATGTACGGCTGCTGCTGCAGGTTCAGCAAAAAGAACCGATACTTCGATTGCAGTGTCTGGCTGAGATCGTAGGTTTCGGGGCCCATGGGTTCGCCATTGCCTACTGCATACGCCACGGTAGGCACATAGCTGTTTTGCAGGCTGCTGATGGCCGACGCAAACAGGTATTCCATTTGCGCCTCAGCATTGTTGATGGTTTCAAACTGCAGGCCTGCAGCATTGGGATTGAGAAAACCTTTATTGCCCTGGCCTTCCAATAAATTCACGGTAGTAAAATCATCGCCGCTACGCACCAGTGCTACCGGATAATTGAACACCGCAGCGGAACCTGTTTTAGTAACCTCATTCAATTTTACCGCACTGCTTTTGAGCCACGTGGTTTTAAACGTATCATCCAGCGGAAAACGAACGGAGTCGTTCATGAAATCGTCGGGCGACACAAACCGGTACGTTAGATTGCCGTTGCTGATACTGCGACAGTCGGCCAAAAAACGATCGGTGGCTTGTGCCAGTTTGCGAAAGCCCGATGGCAAATCATCGCCACCCAACAGTACGGTTATTTCTACAGGCGCTTTCAGTTGCTGCAGCAATTGCTCACTGGCATTGCTCACGGTGTAGCGTTGCTCTGCAGTGAGATCTACACGGTATTGCCACTGTGCACTCACCAAAATGAGGGCTACAGCTGCCACAACCACTAACCAACCGGTATATTTTTTCATCATCCTGTTTGCTTCAAAAAAAATCAATTAACGACGGGCCAGCAACGAACGGGTGCCATACAAAAACAGGCCAATGATGACACTGAAATACAACACATCATTCAACGCAATTACACCGCGGCTCACATTTTTATAATGTTCATCCATACCCAACAACGCCACCCAATAATCAGCACCACCTTGCAATGCAGGAATGCCTGCAACCGCTGCAAAAGCACTGTACAACACAAAGCTCATGAAAGCCGCCAGCAAAAAACTGACGATGGGATTGGCAGTGAGTGCACTGCTGGCAATACCAATAGCGGTGAATGCACCAGCCAATAATATCAATCCGATATAAGAGCCTGCTATGCCGCCTGTATCAATACTGCCGTTGATGCTGAGCATGCTGATAGTAACGACATACAACAAAGTAGGCAACAATGCCAGTAACACCACAGTAAGCGATGCCGCATATTTGGCCCATACAATTTGCCAAAGGCTGACAGGTCTTGTTTTCAACAGTTCCCAGGTGCCGCTCTTAAACTCATCGCTCAGGCTGCGCATTGTAACGGCAGGTACCAACAGTAGCAGCACCCAAGGTGCCAGTTCAAAATATTTATCGAGAGTGGCATAGCCAAAATCGAAGATGCTGGTATCGGGAAACACAAACAGAAACAGGCCCATGAGCAGCAAAAACAAGCCAATGCTCAGGTAGCCCGTAAGACTGCTGAAAAACTGCCGGAGTTCTTTTAGAAAAAGTGCTTGCATAAAGTGTACAAATTAACGGCTAAGAACTGACATCAATGCGATGCAATCAGGCGGTTTATCCAAAGCTTTTCTAATGTTTTATAAAAAAACGACTGCCCAAAAGAGCAGTCGCCTATTTTGACAAAAACTAATTCGCTACTATTTATACCGCAAAACTTTCGCCACATCCACAACTGCGGCTGGCATTGGGATTGTTGAAATAAAAGCCCTTGCCATTGAGGCCATCGCTGAAATCGAGTTCGGTATTTACCAGGTACAAAAAGCTTTTGAGGTCACATACCAGTTTCAGGCCTTTGTCTTCAAACACCTGATCCATGGGCTTTTGCTCATTGTCGAAATCCATTTTGTAGGTAAGACCGCTACAACCACCACCTACAACACTTACCCGCAAAAAGTAGCTGTCGTCGCCGGCAATACCTGCGTCCGTCATCAGGGCGTCTACTTTCTTTTTGGCCTTATCGCTTACCGTAATGGCATTGTCTACTGCTATACTCATATCCAAATCAATTGGTTGGTTGGGTATTGTCAAAAACCGTTCTGTGGCAAATGTACAGCCAATTTGTACGTACAAATGAAACGGCGGTTGGCAATTTCCTCATTTCAAAACAAGCATTCCTGAAAACGCAAAACAGCCGGTAAAGGCTGCTTTGCAGAAATTATAATACTTGAAAAGTTGCCGGAGATTAGTGTACCACGCTGTCTTCAAATTGCAACGCTTCCATGCCATTTTTTACACGGTAATCGTTGATGGCTGCTTTAATGGCGTCTTCGGCCAATACAGAGCAGTGAATTTTTACTGGTGGCAGGTTCAGCTCTTCTACAAACTCCATGTTGTCTACAGTAAGGGCCTGATCAATGGTTTTACCCTTGAGCCATTCTGTAGCCAGGCTAGAAGAAGCGATGGCAGAGCCGCAGCCAAATGTTTTGAATTTGGCATCGGTGATGGTGCCGGTTACGTCGTCTACTTCAATTTGCAAACGCATTACGTCGCCGCACTCAGGAGCACCCACGAGGCCGGTACCAACATTCTTTTTTGCTTTGTCCAGTGTGCCCACATTTTTGGGGTTCTGGTAGTGGTCGATTACTTTTTCTGAGTATGCCATGGTGTTTAGTTTTTTAGTTGACTGGTTAACTTGTTGACTAGTTGATTAGAAAACACTGATGAAATGAAAGGCTGCCATCCTAGTCAACTGGTCAACCTTCCAACTTTCCAACCCCATTAGTGGTGTGCCCACTCAATGGTGTTCAGGTCAATACCTTCTTTATACATTTCCCACAGTGGGCTCATTTCGCGGAGCTTCAGCACGGTGTTGGTGATTTGCTCAATGGTGTAATCAATCTGCTCTTCGGTAGTGAAACGACTGAGGCCGAAACGCAATGAAGAGTGAGCCAGATCATCACCCAGGCCGAGGGCTTTGAGCACATAGCTGGGCTCGAGGCTGGCACTGGTACAAGCTGAACCTGAGCTGAGGGCAATGTTCTTGTTGAAACCCATCAGGAGGCCTTCGCCTTCTACGTATTTAAAGCTGATGTTGCTTACATGGGGCAAACGATGAGCAGGGTCGCCGTTTACATACGCTTCTTCTATTTTCAGCAAAGCCTGCTCCAGCTTGTCGCGGAGGCGGCTGGTATGAGCAGCATCTTTGTCCATTTCGAGGCGGGCCAGTTCGCAGGCTTTACCAAAACCTACAATGCCGGGCACGTTGAGGGTACCGCTACGCATGCCACGTTCGTGACCGCCGCCGTCCATTTGGGCAGTTACTTTTACCCTTGGGTTTTTGCGGCGTACATACAGGGCACCAACGCCTTTTGGACCGTACATTTTATGGCCGGTAAATGCCATGATATCGATGCCGTCGGCTTTTACATCTACAGGAATTTTACCTACAGCTTGTACCGCATCGCTAAACAACAGTACGCCGTGCTTTTTGGCAATGGCACTGATTTCGCGGATAGGCTGGATAACACCAATTTCGTTGTTGGCGTACATAATGGCAATGAGGATGGTAGTAGGCTTAATGGCCGCTTCCAATTCTGCCAGGTCTATCAAACCGCTGGGTTTTACATCGAGGTAAGTTACTTCTGCACCCTGCTTTTCGAGGTGCTTGCAGGTATCGAGCACAGCCTTGTGCTCAATGTTCATGGTGATGATGTGGTTACCCTTGCTGGCATACATTTCAAATACGCCCTTGATGCCGAGGTTGTCGCCTTCGGTAGCACCACTGGTAAAAATAATTTCTTTCGGATCAGCATTGATGAGCTGAGCTACCTGCTCACGGGCATAGTCTACGGCTTCTTCTGCAGCCCAGCCAAAAGGGTGGTTGCGGCTGGCGGCGTTGCCAAACTGTTGGGTAAAATAAGGTACCATGGCGTCTACCACACGTGGGTCGCAAGGGGTAGTTGCATTGTTGTCGAGGTAAACAGGTAATTGAAGGTTCATATTTTTCACTTGGTATTTTACGAAAATAATAGCCGGCACCGGTAGCAGGTGCTGGCTAATCAGTACTAACAACACAAATGTAGTTCATTTGGTTGCCTGCAAAAATCCAAACCCGCATGGCACAAGGCTTTTTCCACAAATCGTAAGGCTAGGATGGGGTAAATTTGCACTAACAACAAAGCCTGCCAGTCATGAATAAAATTGAACACATCGGCATTGCCGTTTCGGCACTCGACACTGCCATTCCCGTTTACGAAGCCCTGCTGAATACAACCTGCTACAAAACCGAGGAAGTAGCTTCCGAGCATGTTAAAACAGCTTTTTTTCAGGTGGGTCCAAATAAAATAGAGCTCTTAGAAAGTACCGACCCCGATGGGGTGATTGCCAAATTCATTGCCAAAAAAGGCGAAGGCCTGCACCACATGGCGTTTGAGGTAACAGATATTTTCGCCGAAATGGAGCGGTTGAAAGCAGCGGGCTTTGTGCTGCTGAATGAGCAACCCAAGCAGGGCGCCGATAATAAACTGGTTTGTTTTGTACACCCAAAAGGCACTAATGGCGTGTTGGTAGAATTGTGTCAGGAAAGGAAGAATAAGGAATAAGGAATAAGGAATGCGGAATGATGAATAAGCAATGACATCAGAACCGAAATGTTGTCTGCTGACTTATGGTCTCCTGACTACCGACTCCGGACTATAAACTATAAACCCAATTTCTCCACCGCTTGCAGTGCCGCCATTTGGCTGGCGTCTTTTTTATTAAATCCACGGCCGGCGGCAATCACTTCGCCATCCAGCTTTACGCCCACAATAAACAGGCGGCGGCCCCGCTCCTGCTTTTCTTCCAGTGTTTCAAAATCAATACTGCGACTTTGCTTGTTGGCCCAGCCAATCAGCTTGTTTTTGATGTTGATGTCTTGCAGTTCCAGATCATCGAGCAGCAGGTGGGGCAATATGATGCGTTTGGTAACCCAGCGCAATGTTTGCTTGTAGCCTTTATCTAAATAAATGGCGCCAACCAGAGCCTCCAGCGTGTTGCCGAAAATCTGGCTGTTTTTGAGGGCACTATCAATTTTGTTGAACTGGGTAATTTTTTTCACCCCCATTTTAAGGGCAATGTCGTTGAGCATTTGTCGGTTTACCATTTTACTCCGCATTTCCGTTAAAAAGCCCTCGCCTTTTTTGGGATAGCGCATAAACAGGTAATCTGCCACCACTGCACTCAGGATAGCGTCGCCCAAATATTCGAGGCGTTCGTTGTTTTCTTCGGCTGTTTCTTTCACCGAGCGGTGGCTCAGCGCCGTCAGGTACAGTTCTACGTTGCCTGGTTTAAAGCCAAGCACATTTTTCAGCTGCTCCCTGAAATTTTCCCGATGCTTATCGGTGCTAAATAAATCGGTAATCCAACTCACACAACAGACGTAATTAAGAAATGAAAATAGCCATGCTGCTGCGCCTTATGCTACAAACTTCTTCACAATCACACAAGCATTGTGCCCGCCAAAACCAAAGGTGTTGCTCAGCGCAGCATTTACCGTACGGTATTGTGCTTTATTGAAGGTGAAGTTTAAGCGTGGATCCAGTTCAGGATCATCGGTAAAGTGATTAATGGTAGGAGGTACCACATCATGCAACACAGCTTGTATGCAGGCTACTGTTTCTATTACGCCTGCGGCGCCCAGGCAGTGGCCGGTCATAGATTTGGTAGCACTGATGTTGAGCTTGTAGGCGTGTTCGCCAAAAACAGCTTGTATGGCTTTTACCTCGGCACCATCACCAATGGGGGTAGAAGTACCGTGGGTATTGATGTAGTCAATTTCTTCGGGGCGCATACCGGCATCGGCCAAGGCTGCCAGCATTACATGCTTGGCACCCAATCCTTCGGGGTGAGGGGCGGTAATATGATAGGCATCGGCACTGGCACCGCTACCGGCGAGTTCGCAAATAATGCGGGCACCACGGGCCTGAGCATGTTCCAGGCTTTCGAGGATCAGGGCACCGGCACCTTCGCCCATTACAAAACCATCGCGGTCTTTGTCGTAAGGACGGCTGGCCGTTTCAGGACTGTCGTTGCGTTCGCTCATGGCCTTCATTGAGTTAAAGCCACCAACACCTGCTTCGCTAATCACCGCTTCGGAGCCACCAGCCAAAATCACATCGGCCTTGCCTGCCCGAATGAGGTCGAGGGCTACGCCAATGGCATTAGTAGAAGAAGCACAAGCACTGGTAACAGCAAAGTTGGGACCACGCAAACCATGCCGCATCGAAATTTGGCCTGCTGCAATGTCCAAAATCATTTTGGGAATAAAGAAGGGATTGAAACGAGGCGTTCCATCGCCTTTGGCGAAATTGATTACTTCTTCCTGAAAAGTAATGAGACCGCCAATACCGCTGGCAAAAATGACACCGGCACGGTCTACGTCTATATTGTCTTTATTCAAACCGGCGTCTGCCATGGCCTGGTCGCTTACTACCAAAGCCAACTGACAATACCGGTCGAGCTTACGAGCTTCCTTTCGGTCGAGATAGTCCTGCGGGTCAAAATTTTTCAGTTCGCAAGCAAAACGGGTTTTGAATTTCGATGCATCGAAAAGGGTGATGGGACCAGCGCCACTTACACCATTTACCATGTTTTGCCAAGTATCTGCTACTGTATTTCCCAAGGCGCTGAGGGCACCAATGCCGGTAACTACTACTCTTTTTTGGCTCATAAACAATCGGATATCTGCTGAATAAAAAATGGGGAACACACCTCTGGCGCATGCCAAAAAAGGAGTGTTCCCAATAAGATTAAAGAAAACGATTACTTGGCGTGTTCTTCCAGGTATGTTACAGCCTGACCTACCGTTGTAATTGTTTCTGCCTGCTCGTCGGGGATAGAAATGTTGAATTCTTTTTCAAATTCCATGATGAGCTCTACGGTATCCAAAGAATCGGCACCGAGATCGTTGGTGAATGAAGCTTCTGTAGTTACTTCTGCTTCGTCAACACCAAGCTTGTCGACAATTATTTTCTTTACTCGAGTTGCGATGTCGCTCATGATATGAGATTTTAGTACGGCGCAAAAATAGAGTTTTTGAGAAACAAACAAATAAACCTCCCTTTTTGTGTACAACTGATTGGGGAAACTTCGCCAATGGGTGCTTGTTACAGGCTAAAAAGTTGTGTTGTTTCACCGCTTTTGCTTGTTTGAATTCCTGTAATTTCGCTTCCCCTCATCAGCCGGCAACGGCTTTCACACCTGCTTCCTAGCATTTTCATTCCCTGTTGTAGCCCCTGTCAGGCTCAACTTACAGATTTATCATAGCAAGCAAAAAGGAGGCTGAAAACGTGAACAACTCAGCCCTATTGCCTGCAAAAACATATTCAGGTGAAAGCAATCATTCCCGTAGCGGGAGCCGGCACCAAACTCCGGCCACATACATATACACAGCCAAAAGCATTGATTCCCATTGCCGGCAAAACCATCCTCAGCTTTATTGTAGATCAACTGCAGGAAGCCGGTGTAAAAGAATACATCTTTATTGTAGGCTACCTGGGCGAAAAAATCAGGGACTTTGTACAACAAGCATACCCGCATTTGCAAACGCATTTTGTATACCAAAATGAACGGCAGGGTACCGGCCACGCCATTTTGCTTACGCAAGACATTGTACAAGATGACGAACTTATAGTAGTACTGGGCGACACTATTTGTGAGTATGACGTAAAAGATGTGGTGAACAGCCCGGTGAGTATGCTGGGTATAAAAAAAGTAGACGACCCCCGCAGCTTTGGCGTAGCCGAGCTGGATGATGAGGACCATGTAGAACGGGTGGTGGAAAAACCAGCTATTCCCAAAAGCAATATGGCCTTAGTGGGTATTTATAAAATCAGGGAAACGCATTTACTGTTTGAGTGCCTTCACCAAATTTTATCGCAAAACATACGCACCAACGGTGATTATAACCTTACTGATGCATTGCAATGTATGATTGGTAAAGGAGCCAATTTTAAAGGCTTTCGGGTGCAAAACTGGTTCGACTGCGGCAAAAAAGAAACCCTGCTGGAAAGCAACGCCACCCTGCTCAAAAAAATTGGCGGCAATGTAAATCCGTTACAACACACGTTTGAAAACACCATTATCATTCCGCCGGTGAGCATTGCTCCCGGTTGCAGCATCAAAAATTCTATCATTGGTCCGCATGTGGCCATTGGCAGCAACACCACGGTCAACTATTCCATCATCCGCGACAGCATTATTGGTTCGTACACCAACCTGTTTGAAGTAGTGCTCGACAACAGCCTCATTGGTAGCGATGCCAGTGTAAAAGGCCTGAGCCGCAGCCTCAATATTGGCGACAATACAGAGATTGACTTTGGGTAATTTTTGTAAACGCAAAGGCGCAAAGTAGCTAAGGATTTTACCTCAGAGAAGCAGAGGCAACAGAAGGCATCTATTCTGAATAAATTCGTGTCATTCGTGATAATCGAGTGTATTCCAATTTGTGCTTGAGTCATTCGTGAAAATTGGTTAATCCGTGTTTCACTAAATTGCCTGCATGCAAAACAGAATCACCTCTTTATTCGATATTGAATTACCCATCATTCAAGCCGGTATGATTTGGGCCAGCGGCTGGCGATTGGCCAGTGCTGTAAGCAATGCCGGCGGACTGGGCATGCTGGGTGCCGGCAGCATGTATCCTGAAGTATTACAATCACATATCCGCCAATACAAAGCCGCCAGCAGTAAGCCATTTGCCGTAAATCTGCCGCTGCTTTATCCCGATATCGACAAGCACATTCAAATAATTATCGAAGAAAAAGTGCCCATCGTTTTTACCAGCGCCGGCAATCCAAAAACATGGACGGG
>JADLHL010000118.1 GCA_020848815.1 Chitinophagaceae bacterium
ACTTAATTACAGACATATTCGCTTCGCTTTTGGCAATCGGCTTTCGCCTTATGCTTTTGTTCTTTTATTCTTTTTTGTCACCAGCAGCAGTTCCCTGATGGCGCTGCGTTGTGTCACTCACTTGTACCTTCTAATCTCCGGGCAGCTTTTCCCGCATTAATGTGCAGCTTCTTCGGCAGGCTTATGCGCTGCAGCCACTTCCATTACTTCGTCTGTGTTCCGGATTTTTGCCATGTAGTTTACGTTGGGCAATACGTGAATTTGCTCCAATGCATAGTACATACGCAGGGGACTGTGGTCACGCATGTTACGCACTACACTGTTCTTATCGTTGCTGTCACCAAATTCAATGGCATTGGTTGGGCAGGCACTCTGGCAAGCAGTTTTTACTTCACCATCCTTAATGGGGCGGCTTTGCTTCTTCGCTTCGAGCTTACCAGCCTGCAGGCGCTGTACGCAGAAAGAACATTTTTCGATCACACCACGGCTACGTACAGTCACGTCCGGGTTCAGTACCATGCGGTACAGGTCATCGTTCATCTCCAGTGTTACATCGCTTACATGACCTACCTGGTTGTCAGCAAAGCTGTCAGCACCAGTGTAATCAGCCCAGTTGAAGCGACGTACTTTATACGGACAGTTGTTGGCGCAATAACGGGTACCAATACAACGGTTGTATGTCATTTGGTTGAGGCCTTCGCTGCTGTGGTTGGTGGCTGCCACCGGACATACGTTCTCGCAAGGAGCGTTGTCGCAGTGCTGGCACATCATCGGCATAAATATCACATCCTTCACATCATCGGGGTTGGCCGCATCGCTTACAAAGTAGCGGTCAATACGAATCCAGTGCATGTCGTGTCCACGCAGAACTTCGGTTTTACCTACAACGGGCACGTTATTTTCAGCATTACAAGCTACCACACAAGCACCGCAACCGGTACAGGTGTTCAGGTCTATGCTCATACCCCAGTGTACCCCCGGACGGTCGTTCAGGCGAGGGTCGTACAGAGAACCTTCGTTGCGATAGTCGCCGGTTTTGCTGGCGTAGTCGTGCACCAGCATATCTCTTTGAGCCTTGAAAAGCTCAGGGTGTTTTTTGAATGTAGCCAGTGAGGTTTCCTTCACCACTTCCATACGACCTTCGTAGGAGTTGTGGGTTTGGTTTTGAGCTACTTCGTACAGTTCATCAGTAGCAGTTACGGTGGCATCGTAAGCAGCGTAAGTCACTACACCATTGGCTATAGTCGCCAGTGGGTAAGCATTTTGACCGGCGCCTTTTACTGCTACACCTACGTTTTCGCTGCGGCCGTAACCTACAGCAATACCGATGGTATTTTTCTGCGTACCGGGAACAATGATTACCGGCAGCTTCATTTCCTTACCGTTTACCTTAATGGCAATAACGGGTTTCTTCGGATTTACTTCGTAGCTGTCAGCGTCGCCATTTTTTGTCAGGTCGATGCCCAACAATTCTTTGGCAGCAGCAGTAGAAATAGTAGCGTAGTTATCCCAGGTAGCTTTCGTTACAGGGTCAGGCATTTCTTGCAACCATGGGTTGCTGGCTTGTGCACCCGAACCAATGGCTGTTTTTTCGTACAGCACCACTTCCCAGGTACCTGCTTTTGCAGGAGTACCAGCGGCTGCAACGGCAGCAGCTACACCGGCACCGTTGAATGTACCAGCAGCAACAGTTGCTTCGGCTGGAACCACTACACCGTCACGCAGTGCAGCATCCCAATTTTCCTGACTACCCAGCTTGGTCATCCAGTAGGCTTTCAGGTAGTTGGCGTATTCGGCAGTGGCATTACCGCTCCACTTCAACAGGTTGTCTTGCCAGTTGCGTGTTTTGAATAGCGGAGCAATAGTGGGCTGAATGAAAGAGTAGTAACCAGATTTTGGTTCGGCATCGCCCCAGCTTTCGAGGTAGTGATGATCTGGAACCACGTATTTGCAGAGCTCAGTAGTTTCATCCAAACGGGTGTTGAAAGAAACGGTGAGTTTTACTGCAGCAAGCGCCTTTTTGAAGGCTTCAGCTTTGGCATAGGTATAAGCAGGGTTAGCACCGGCTATCAGCAGGGCGCCTACTTTACCGGCACTCATGTCGGTCAACAGGGTTTCGAAATCAGCATCCACACCTTGGCGGTAGTTGCTGGTTACAGCCCAGTTGATGGTTTTACCATTGGCACCAATGGCTTCGTTAATAGCATTTACAATGAGCTGAACGTTGCTGTCGTTGCTACCGCTTACCACCAGTGCAGCACCGCCGGCAGCCTTTAAATCAGCTGCAGCTTTGCTGAGACCAGCTTTCAGTTTGGCATCGGCTACGTTTACAGCACCACCGGTTACGGCAGCCAGCAAGGCAGCTGCTACCACACCAGCTTCAGAGGGCTTGTGGGTAAAGCGTTCGTCGGCATTGGCACCCGTCATGCTCATGATGCTTTCGAACTGATAGTGCTTGCTCAGTGTAGGATTTTTTTCGTCGATTTTGCGGCCTTTAGAATATTGCTTGGCAAACTCTACAGGGCTAAGCCAGGTACCGAGGAAGTCGGCGCCGAGGCTTACAATCACTTTCGCATTGTCGAAGTGATAAGAAGGAATGGCACGTTTGCCATAAGCCGCTTCGTTGGCCAGCAGCATACCGCTGTAGCTTACGGCATCGTAAGTTACGTGGCGGCTACCGGGAAACTTAGCGAGGAACTCTCCTACCAGTTGCTTGGTAGAAGGAGAGGTAATGGTAGAAGTCAACAGTACTACAGGAGCACCATTCAGCTTCGCCATTTCATCGGCAATCATTTTATCAAAAGCATCGAACGTAGATACTTCTACGAGCTTGCCTTCTTTAATTTGAGCAGGATAACGCAGGCGCTTGGTGTCGTACATATCCAGCACAGAAGCCTGTGCACGGGCACTGGTGCCGCCCTGGAAAATGGGGCTCAGGTCGTTGCCTTCAATTTTGATAGGACGACCATCACGCACCTTGGCTACCACACTTACCACATCGCCATCTTGTACGTAGGTGGTGGCGTAGTAATTGGCCACACCAGGAATTACATTGTCTGGCTTGTTGACAAACGGAATAGCTTTTTTCACCGGCATTTCGCAGCTGGCAGCCACCGTAGCAGCAACAGTGCTAAATCCGAGGTATTTCAAGAAGTCGCGACGAGGTGCATTGGCACTCATCAATCCTTTATCATCCGCTTCAAACGGCAGTTCCTCCCTGAATTCATCAGCTACATTGGCCTGATGGCCTTCGCTTTTGCCTAGGGCTCCGAAACTTTGCCAGATTTTATTACTCATACTATACTAATGTGAGAATTTGAAAATTGAAAACTTGAACTGATGCATCATCAGGAATGTACCTGACGGCAGATTCAAATTAGTAGTGACATTTCTGGCACTCGGTACCACCAATCATTTCTACAGTTACGCTGTCCATTTTGCCATTCTTCATGTCGTCGTGGAACTTCTCGTAAATGCTGTAGAAGCCGTTGTCTTTGAACTGCACTTTGCTTTCGCGGTGGCAATTGATACACCAGCCCATGCTCAAATCGCTGAACTGATATACTTCACCCATTTTCTGGATTTCGCCGTGGCAGGTTTGACAAGCTACCTGGCCTGCTTTTACGTGCTGTGCGTGGTTGAAATAAACGTGGTCGGGCAGGTTGTGAATTTTAATCCACTCGATAGGCTTCGCTTTGGAAGGATCCCATGGCTGACCAGGTGTGAAACCTGCGTATTCGTACAGTTTCTTGATTTCGTTAGTGCCGTTCACTTCTTTACCATCGGCGGTATACAGGGGTTCGCCCTTGTACTCGTTGATGGCCATGTGGCAATTCATACACACGTTTACAGATGGAATGTTGGCATGCTTGCTTTCCTGAGCACCGCCGTGGCAGTACAAACAGTTGATTTGGTTAACACCGGCATGCACTTTGTGGCTGTAATAGATAGGTTGCTCGGGCTGGTAATCTTTGCTACGACCAAGGCCTACTGCGCCTTTAGAAATGTAAACACCCGCTACAATAAATAGGATAACGGTGGTTAAAGCGAGGTAGGTTTTGTTTTTGTAAAAAGGAACAGCAGTTTCTACGGGCAAACCGTCACGTTCGTCGGCCAGCTTGCGGAGGTTGCTGTTTACCTGCAACAAAATGAGGGCTACCAAAGCCAACACCAAAGTGATAACACCAAAGAGCAAGCTGTTGTCGCCTTCAGACTTTGCAGCAGCAGTAGCACCTGCTACAGGGGCTGGGGTTGCAGGCTTCCACTCACGGATGTAGGTGAGGATAGCTTCGATATCTGCATCCTGCAAAGATGTGAAAGAAGTCATGGCAGCAGGGCTCCAATCTTTAATTTTCACTGCGTAAGCATCGCCGGTTTTTACGGCGTCGGGCCAGTTTTTGATCCAGGTCTTCAACAAATCTTTACTGGGCCAGCGATCTTCGATGCCTTGGAGTGCCGGGCCGGTCAAATCTTTGTCGATTTTGTGGCAAGAAGCACAGTTAGCATTGAACAGCGCTTTTCCATCTTGCGCCTGCACTTGTGTAAAGCCGGCTACAAACAGCATTAGAAAACTGGTAATAATGTGAAGGCTGGCTTTGCGTTTTTTACTCATAACTCACTGATATTGAATAACCGATGGAAACATATCCGCGGATAGGCGGGCAAAAATATGACCTCGGCGTGACAATTACCCTTTATCAGTAAAAAAAATTTCGCTTAGTGCCACAAGGGTTTCAGCCAATGGAGAGGTTTGTGACAGCAAGCTGGCAGGCCATCTCTTCAAAGGTTCAACGAATGACAATTTCTCAGTGAATCGAAGTATGTGACGGCAAAGAACCTTACCCGGCATAGCATTATAACTGATAAGCATCAGCACATGGGCTGTATTCCATCATCTGCACGTTTTTTTACCCCATCTTCGCAGGCATGTTCGGCCGGCTGCAACAAAAATGGAAGGTTACCGGGGTGCAACTCACCCTTATTCTCTGCACGTTTGCCCTAGGGGGTAGCCTCTGCGGCTTTTTTACCCGTGAAATACTGGGGCTTTTTACCATTCAGCAGCCATTTTTGTATGGTACTTTATATTTTATAATACTTACCCTGTTGTGGCCGGTTTGTGTGCTGCTCATCAGCATTCCGCTGGGCCAATTCAGGTTTTTCCGCAATTATTTACGCAAAATGGGAAGCAAATTGGGCTTGGGCAGTGCTCCGGCCGCCTCGTCTGAAAGCGATGCGCACATCCACCTGGCCATTTTTGCCAGCGGCACCGGTAGCAATGCCCGCAAAATCATGGAGCATTTTAAAGGCCACCCCCGCATCAAAATCTCCATGCTGGTGAGCAATAAGCCCGGTGCCGGCGCCCTGCACCATGCCGCCGATTTTGGCGTAAGCACCTTAATAATAAGTCGGGAGCAATTTTTAAAAGGTGATGCCTACGTGCCCGAACTGCAGGCGGCTGGCATCGATTATATTGTATTGGCGGGTTTTTTATGGAAAATACCCCCGACGCTGATTGCTGCCTACCCCAACCATATCGTCAATATTCACCCTGCCCTGCTGCCCAAATATGGTGGCAAAGGCATGTATGGCCATTTTGTACACGAATCCGTGATAGCGGCAGGCGAAACGGAAAGTGGCATCACCATTCACCTGGTGGATGAGCAATACGACCACGGGGCGCATTTGTTTCAGGCCAAGTGCCCGGTGCTGCCCGGCGATACACCCGATGATTTGGCGGCCCGCATCCACCAGTTGGAGCACCAATACTTTGCCGGTGTAATAGAAGATTGGGTAGCAGGAAAGTAATAACCTGCGCATTGCCCCTGCTGGCAATTCATTTTCATGTACTTTAATTGCCCAAAAAATTGAGTGTACATGAAATCCCTTTTTCTTGCCATTGCCACATCATTTGCCATGGCGCCGCTGTTTGCGCAAATTCCTTTGGCTACATCTCCCAAAACCGAAGGCATGGACCCAGTGCGGCTCAACCGCATAGATGCATTGGTACAACAATATATCGACAGCCAGTGGATAGCCGGTGCCACCTGCATTGTAGCCCGCAATGGCAAAGTGGTATACCATCGGGCATTTGGCGTTCGCAATGCCGCTACCAAAACAGCACAACAGAAAGACGATATCTTCCGCATTGCTTCGCAAACCAAAGCCATTACCAGCACGGCAGTGATGATGCTGTTTGAAGAAGGCAAATTTTTACTCGACGATCCCATTGCCAAATACATTCCGGCATTTGCCAACCAGCAAGTCATTGATCAGTTTAATATGGCCGATACCAGTTTTACTACGGTAAAAGCCAAACGGGCTGTTACCATCCGTGATTTGCTCACTCATACATCGGGTATTGGCTATGCACAAATTGGTAGCCCACGTGCCAAAGCGATGTATGCCAAAGCGGGTGTGCACAGCCAAATTGGTGTGCCTGCTGCCAGCCTCAAAGAACAAGTAATGAAGATTGCTGCATTGCCGCTGGAGCATCAGCCCGGCGAACGGTTTACCTACGGCCTCAACACCGATGTGCTCGGCTATTTTGTAGAAGTAATGAGTGGGCAAAGCCTGGCCGATTTTTTCCGCACCCGCATATTTGAACCACTTGGCATGAAGGATACCTGGTTTTATTTGCCTGCAGATAAACATAGCCGATTAGTGGCATTGCACACAGAAGACAAACAACAACATGTAACGGTTTTGCAACCCGGGCAATCGGCCATGCTCAACAATCTGGATGTAGATTATCCTAAGGCGAAAGGACAATTGTACAGCGGTGGTGCCGGCCTTTCGAGCACGGCCATGGACTATGCTATTTTTATGCAGATGATGCTCAACGGTGGTGTGTACAATGGTAAACGCATCCTCAGCAAAAACAGTGTGGAGCTGATGACACAAAACCAAATTGGTAATGTAGACCGTGGGCCTAATGAAAAATTCGGACTGGGTTTTGGATTGGTAACGGAAACAGGCAGTGGCAAGCTGGGTCAAAGCACCGGCACCTATAGTTGGGGTGGCGCTTTTAGCAGCACCTACTGGATAGATCCGAAAGAAAAAATTGTAGCGCAATTTTTCTTAAACCAAACACCTACCAGCCACGGCGATATTCACGACAAGTTTAAAGTGCTGGTGTATAGTGCCTTAGAGTAATCTTGAATCAATATGTCAATGAATACATAGCAACTTGTAAACACTGGAACCAATTTGAATAAGGAACAAAAAATAATGAATAAGAAATAAGAAAGTGGACTGCTTTGATGTTGAAGAGAGATAATTACACTGGCACATTCGAACACACGAACTTGTGAACCCGATAGGAGCTATCGGGACGTGAACTGGTAAACTCGTCAACTAAAAACTTACTCCACCAACTTTATCCCCCCCGGCAGTATTTCAATCAATCGTTGCTTGTACAAGGCCCCTATGGCCATTTTAAAACTCTTTTTGCTGAGGCCGAAGAAGGCGTAAATATCTTGTGGATCGCTTTTATCGTTGTAGGGCAATACACCTTTGTGTTGTTTCAACAACTCGAGGATGCGTTCGGGTTCGCCGGAAATTTTATCGTAGCCGGGTTTGCCGGGCACAATGTCCAGCTTGCCATCTTCCCGCACCTGCTTGATAAAACCTTGCAAACGCTGACCGGGCTGCAAGCCTACCACCGCATCGGCATGGTGTACCAATCCTTCATAGCAATCATCCACCATCACGGCAAAACCCAGTGGCGTTTGGCGATGTACGAGCAAGGTCACGGGTTGCTTTTCTTGTAAGCCCGTGGTATCGGTTTTTAAAAACTGATTGGTCCATTCGGTGGCAGCCAAGCGGCCGGTTTTTTCATCGCGGTACACATACACGAGGTAGCTTTTGCCCTCAGTCATGGGCTCCCGTTGCTGGCTGTTGGCCACAAACAAATCTTTGCTCAGCCCCCAATCGAGAAAGGCGCCGGCCGGGCTGGTACTTACTACTTTTAAAAAAGCGAACTGGCCCACTACAGCAAACGGTTTTTGTGTAGTGGCGATGAGGCGATTTTCGCTATCGTGGTAAATGAAAACTTCTATTTCATCTCCCTTTTGCAACCCTTCGGGCAACCAGCGGTTGGGCAACAACACGTCTTCATTGCCATGGCGCAAATAGGCACCCGGAGTAACGATGCGTTCTACGGGTAATGTATAAAACTGTCCGGCTTGTAATGTTTCAGGCATGACGCGAAGGTAGATGATAGTTGGTAGTTGATGGTTGGTGGTTGGTGGTTGGTTGGGCAATGAGGGAATGGGCAATGATGAAGAAGGCAATAATAATGTAGGCAATAGGCAATCCATTGGGTTAAGGAATATAATTTTTTCGGGGATGTGTTAAATCAATAATTGTTGGCCGGATAGGCCTTTTTGTATGCAATCCTTCGTTAATAAGAAAAAAATGCAAGCCCTGCAAATTGCAAACTGTCTACTGCAAACTATTTACGCCTTAGTGGTTCAAAAAAAGATAATTGGCTGGAACAGCTGCGCTGTGCACGGCAGTACAAGTGTGCGACGCAACAGGTGCTCAATAGCAGCACTTGGCTGGCACCACAAAAAAACAACACCAGCCATTGGGCTGGTGCTGCTAACGGGCAAATAAGCAAACCCCTATGGTTTATTTTTTGGGGCAGGTATTGAGGCCTACCAATGTATACAACGGACAAAAACTGATGAGGCTGGTAGCCAGGAACACACCACCCAATACGAGCAGCACCAAGCCAGGTGTACCTGCTACTGTGCCGGTGAAATACAATACCGCAAACAATGCGGCCAATACAATGCGGATGACGCGGTCTACAGCGCCCATGTTCTTTTTCATGCTGGAATTTTTTTTGAGGTTACAATTGATTTAGCTCCGGATGGCTTGCCAAACTGCTACGATGCTCCATACCAACAACAGGCAAAGGATACATACCAGCAGCAGACGCAACCAAGGTTGTTTCATGCAGTAAAACTAACAGCATTGTTTGGTACCATCTGGTGACCAGCGTCACCGGCTTACAACAGCAGTATTTTGCCATCGGCTTGTTTGATTTTTCCTTCTTGCTCCAGCCGCTTCATTACCCTCGTTACCACTTCACGGGCAGTGCCCAAATCCTGCGCAATCTGGCGGTGCCGAAGGTCGAGCACCAACTCGCCTTTCATGCGGGTTTTCTCTTTGAGGTATTGATACACCCGGCTATCGAGGCGGTTAAAAAGCAGTGCATTGATGGTATCGATAAGCTCGGCATAGCGCTGGTTGTACTGCGTAAAAAACAACAAATTGATTCGCGGAAATTCGGTGACCCACTGCCGCAACTGCGCCACCGGCAGCAGCCAGAGTGTAGTAGCTTCTTCGGCCACGGCCATTATTTTACTCGGCTCATCGCCCATGCCTGCGGCAAAACTCATGACACAACTTTCGCTGGGGCGGATGTAGTAGAGCAACAGCTCTTTGTCTTCGGTTTTGGTAAACACTTTTACCGTGCCATGCAATACCAGTGGTACCACTTTTACAAACTGACCTTCCCGCACCAGTGTGGTACCGGCTGGCACATCCATATATTGGCCATGGGTTTCGATGGCTTGCAATAAATCTTCGCCCAGTAGCGCATAGGTAGACCGGAGTAATGCAGGTTGGCTCATACAACAAGTGCCTGTACTTGTGAGGCAGCTATCAATGTTAGGAAAAATTGCGGGGTTTTGATGAAGAGCGAAGATGAGGCCGTGTAAAGAAACACAAAGACCATAGGGCGGTGTGCTAATGAGATGATGCTCCCTACTCCTGCCATGCAACTACATTCTTTTCCTATATTCACTTTTCGCACCCGGCGCACCATTTTCTTAGCTTACCATCGTCTTATTGTCAACCCATCAACATGTACTGCTCATGAAACAGTTGTCATTTTTGTTGCCGCTGGCGGCCTGTACCCTGCTGGCTACCGCACAACCGCATACCAACAACCGCTCTGTGCCAGGCACGGCAAGGCTGGCGGCTTACAAACAGCATGAAACGCTGAGCCAAAATAGCCCGTATAAAAACCTGCAGTGGCGGCAAACTGGCCCCAATTACATCAGCGGTCGTGTAACAGATGTGTGGGGCATACCTGGCAACAAAAATGTGATGTACGCCGCATTGGCCACTAGTGGTCTTTGGAAAACCACGGATGCTGGTTTGAGCTGGCAGCCCTTGTTCGATAAACAGCCCACCCTCAACATGGGTACTATGGCCATTGCACAAAGCAATCACAACATCTTGTACGCAGGCACCGGCGAAGCCAATATTTTCCGGGCATCGCTACCCGGCATGGGCATGTTTAAAAGCATTGATGCTGGTAAAACATGGACGCATATTGGGTTGGAAAATACCGGTACCATCAGCCGTGTTGTCATTCACCCCACCAACCCCGATGTGGTGTATGTAGCAGCCGGCGGACACGAATGGAGCCACAACCCCGAACGTGGCGTGTACCTAACAAGCGACGGAGGCAAAACATGGAAGCGGATTTTGGTAGAAGGCACAGCCAGTGGTTGCAATGATTTGCTGATGGATCCCAACGATCCGAATACATTGTATGCCAGCATGTGGAACCGCATTCGGAAACGCTGGAGCGACCCCATACCCGAAGACGGCGACTACCTCTACAAAAGCACCGATGCCGGTAAAACATGGAAGCGCCTGACCAATGGTTTGCCCGAAACAAAATACACCGGCCGTATTGGCCTGGCCATGAGTAAAAAGAACAGCAACGTGCTGTATGCGTTTATCGACAACCATACGCCCAAAAGAGAACCCAAACCGGGCGAACTCGACCCTTACGGTCGCCCCATCCAAATTGTACCGATGGGTGTGCAGGTGTGGCGCAGCAACGACAAAGGTGAAAGCTGGAGCAAGGTGAGCACCGAAGATGAAAAGCTGGAACGCTTTGCAGGTACCTACGGTTGGGTATTTAGCCAGATACGGGTAGACCCGAATGATGAAAATACGGTATTCATCATGGGTGTGCCTTTTGCCAAAAGCACCGATGGCGGTAAAACGTTTCAACCCATTCAAACATGGGGCAACAACTACAAAGGCGATAATGTACACGGCGATCATCACGCCATGTGGATAGATCCAACCAACAGTAATTACATCATCAACGGTAGCGATGGCGGCGTATCCGTTAGCTACGATGGCAGCAAAACCTGGAAGACTTTTTACCACAACATGCCTACCACGCATTTCTACAATGTAACCTACGATATGCAGGAGCCTTTCCACATCTATGGTTCTGTGCAAGACCAAGGCAGCAGCATGGGTAGCTCTGCGTATACCTACGACAAAGCTTCTATGCAAAGCATTGCCTGGCGTGATGCTCCCGGTGGCGAAGGCACACACATTGCTGTGCACAACAACATCATGTATGCCAGTAGTTTTTATGGTCGTTTGGTAAAAAGTAATTTGAGCCAACCCGATAGTTTGTGGTGGCAGGATATTGGCATCAAAAAATCGGCTGATGAAGAACCGTTGCGTGGTGAATGGATGGCGTACACTTTTTTATCGCCACACAATGCCGGCACTTTGTACCATGGCTTTCAGTACTTGTATAAAAGTACCGATAGCGGCAAAAGCTGGAAACGCATCAGTCCGGATTTGACGAGCAACAACGCTGCTAAAATGGGCAAGACACCTTATGCCATCAACCACCAGGCCATTACGGCTGCCGATGAAAGTCCGCTGCAGCAAGGGCTGCTCTATGTGGGTACCGATGATGGAAAAGTTTGGCTGAGCCAAAATGATGGCGCCAACTGGACAAACATTGAAAAAGGATTGCCTGCGAATGCTCATGTATCCCGCATTGTGGCCAGCAAGTACAACAAGAGCACGGTGTACATTACGCTAAGCGACCGCCGCGAAGACAACAATAAACCTTACGTATTTGTGAGCCATGATTTTGGCACCACCTGGAAAAGCATTGCCGCCAATGCACCAGCTGCTCCGGTAAATGTGATACGGGAAGACCCCCGCAATAGCAACATCCTCTACCTCGGTACCGATATAGGTATTTATGTGAGCCACAACAAAGGCATCAGCTGGCAGTCGTTGCGGGGCAATTTGCCCGCATCGGTTTCGGTGCAGGATTTGTTTGTGCATCCCCGCGACAACAAACTGGTGATTGGTACCTACGGCCGTGGCGTGTGGATTTTGGATGATATGAGTGCTGTGCAAAAATGAAAATCAGTTTAACCACAGAGGAATAAGAGGTATGCACTGAGTAACACAGTGTGCTCTGTGTACTCCTTCGCCTCTGAGGTAAAACCAAAAATGAATTGAATATTTAACCACAGAGGAATAAGAGGTATACACTGAGTAACACAGTGTTCTCTGTGTGTACTCCTTCGCCTCTGTGGTAAAAAAAATCACATGAAATACATTCTTCTCGTCATAGCCGTTCTTTCCTCTTCGCTGCTGCAGGCTCAGCAAGCCGATGTGCTCATTCGCAATGGCCGCATTATAGATGGCACTGGCAACAACTGGTACTATGCAGATATTGCCATCGCTAATGGAAAAATTATTGCCATTGGCAAACTGTCACAATACAGCGCCAGCAAAGTCATTGATGCCAAAGGCTTGTATGTGGCACCCGGTTTCATCGACGTGCATACACACATCGAAGGTGATGAAGCAAAAGCACCAGATGCCAAAAGTTTTATTCTCGATGGAGTAACCAGTGTGGTAGCCGGCAACTGTGGCGAAAGTGCCGACGACATGGCGCAATACTTCCGCTTCATCGACAGTTTGAAACTCTCCATCAATGTAGCTGCGTTAGTAGGGCACAATACCGTACGCCAACTGGTGATGGGCGAAGCCAACCGTACACCTACTGCCGAAGAACAACAACGTATGGAAGCACTCGTGG
>JADLHL010000119.1 GCA_020848815.1 Chitinophagaceae bacterium
TAAAGGCCGGTGTGTCTTTACACAGCACGGTGGTTTTGCCCAGGTACAAATCACCGTACTGCATCAAAAAATCTACAATGGCGGGGTCGGTATCTGGTGTAGGAATAATCTCCAACAGGCGTAGGTAGCGGGGCGGGTTGAAGAAGTGCGTACCGCAGAAGTGCTTGCGGAAATCTTCGCTGCGTCCTTGGCTCAGCATGTCAATGGGAATGCCCGAGGTATTGCTGGTAATCAGCGTTCCGGGCTTGCGGTATTTTTCTACCTGTTCGTATATCAGCTGCTTAATGTCGAGGCGCTCCACCACCACTTCTATCACCCAGTCGCACTGGGCAATGTCTTTCATGTTGTCGGTAAAGTTGCCGGTGGTAATGCGTTTGGCCACGGCTTTGGTAAACACGGGGCTGGGATTGCTTTTCAGCGCAGCGGCCAGCGCATCGTTTACCAATTTATTGCGTTCAGCAGGTTTCGTGCTTTCGGCAGCTTCTTTGGGTACCATGTCCAGCAGCAGTACCGGCAGGCCGATACCTGCAAAATGACACGCAATGCGGCTACCCATAACGCCGCTACCCAACACAGCCACTTTTTTAATGGAGCGATTCATATAGCAAAACAGTTTTTAAGCAAGATGATGACGAAGTAACCAAAAAATGGTTGCATAAACAACTATTTTAAGAAACCTTTTTCCCGGCTCGATGCATGGGCTTATTTGGGGCTGTCGTCAGCACTGCATGGCTCAGCAGTTGTTCCCGTGCTTTCAAGGTGCCGCCCTTTGCTGCGCTGCGGGCCCCCACCTGCGGCGTGGCCTTCCAGCCCGGGCAGCCCGTCAGCAGTGGTGCTACCGCTCAGCACTAAGAAATGCCTTTGTGTTCTGCTGGCCTGTTCAATGTCATGTTTCGCCGCAGCAGGTAAGTGTAGCTTTAATAAATCAAACTCAGCCACGCCTGTTGCGTAAGCGCTGATAAAGGCTTACATCGATTATAATAACACCTGTTTTATGCGTCATTTTTCTTTTGGCCTGCACCTCATGCTTTTGCTACTGGCAGGCTTTACGTGGAGTACTCCGGTTGTTGCACAGCAGCATACCATTACATCTTTTACTCCTGCTTATGCTGCTACCGGCGAAACCGTAATCATTGTAGGTACGGGCTTTAGTGCTATTACCAACGTAAGTTTTGGCGGGGTAAATGCTGCTTCATTTGTGGTACAGTCTGCAACACGCATTAGTGCAGTGGTAGGGGCCGGCGCCACCGGTTCGGTTGTGGTCAGCAAAACCGGTTTTACTGATGCTACAAGGGTTGGATTCACGTTATCGCCCAATCCTACTGTTACTGACATTATAACCGACTTTGGTGGGTTCTGGAATACCAATACGATTACAAACAACGCTGTTTATCCCAATACTTCGCATCACTTGCTGGGCTTCAAGTTTGGTGGCATTGTACGGTCAACGGGTGTAAACGATGCTGCCCTTTCTGCTAACGGGGTGGGCTTTACGGCGGGCAACTACCGGGCATTGCCGGCTATCTTAAACGGCACTACATCTGGTGGTTCGCTGTTCATAGCTGCAGCCAGCAAATTGGACGGCAATACAGCAGCTGCATTGTACACTCACCCATCTATCAAAGACCTGACGATACAAAATGTAATGTCTGACGGACTAAACGGATTGAACCTGGGAACGGGGTACACCAACCTGCCCATAGCTGCTAGTACCAGTTTTGATATCACATCTATTTTACCAGATAAAATTGCCGATCAGGAACCCGATATTATTATTACGCAAATAGCCGATCCGTCTACATCAGCTTTTGATACTTACAAATTTGTAGATGCCGGTGGTGCAACGGTGGGCAATCAAATTCAGGTCGATCTGAGTAAGGTGTCACCGTTAGGTACCTATTATCTTGATTTGTATACGGTGCCTGCTGCTGTCAGCTTCAGCATTGCAAAACCAACAGCTTCCTCCCAGACCAATGTCACCCGACAAATTCGTTTCATTGCTTTCCGGTTGGCAGATTTTGGTATCAATGCAGGCAACTATTCACAAATCCGGAATTTGCAAATTTTACCGTCGGGTGTATCGGACTGTGCATTTGTGGCGTACAATGCCAATGCTATTAATGTGCCTCCTTCTATTGCTATTAATACTACAGCCAGCAGTACTACCGTATGTGTAAGCGGCGGCGGTGCAGTATATATGGCAGTGGCAGCTACCGCTGCATCGGGTGGTTCGCTCAGCTACAGTTGGGAAGAGTCGACAGATGGCGGTGTTGTATGGGCTCCTGTGTCGAACGGTGGTATTTATAGTGGTGCTGCTACTAATGGCTTGTCAGTTTCAACGGGAACGGCTGGTTACAAATATCGTTGTACCGTTACTGAATCGGGTACTGGTTACACAGCCACCAGCAATGATTTTACCATTACAGCTGTTGCATCTTCACCATTGGGTGGCACACTTAATCCTACAGCTATTACCAACTGCTTAAATGCAACAACCGGTACAACTGTGTTGTCGGTAGCACCTACCGGTGGTACAGGTACTTACGGCTACCAGTGGTCTGTAAGTACTACTGCGGGAGGCACGTATACGAATATTCCTGATGCTATTTATAGTTCATACAGTCCACCGCTGAATGCAACTGGTGTGTTGTATTATAAAGTAAACATTGTGAGTGGTTGCCTGAATAATTTATCTACAGCTGCAAGTGTGACCATAACCGGTGAAGAGATGATTGGTGCTACCAATGGTACTACTTGTAGTGCTGGTACTGTAGCATTATCAGCTACTGCTACCGGTGGTACCATCAACTGGTTTAATGTGGCTACTGCTGGCACCAGTTTGCAAACAGGCGGCAGTTATACCACACCAAGTATCAGCGCTACTACCACCTACTATGCAAGCACTACCAGTGGCGCTTGTACCTCTGCCCGCATACCTGTGCTTGCCATAGTAGCCAATACCATTGCATTGTCTTCGGCTAACTTTAATCTTACTTACGCTACAGATGTTTGTGCAGGCTCACATTCAGACGTGACCCTTGCAACAAGTGCACTGCCCGATGGCAACTATACTATTACCTACAATATAAGTGGCAGCAATACGGTTACGGGTGCTACAGTATCGGTGGCCATTACATCGGGTATTGGTGTATTTGCTACTGCTAATATGACCAATGCGGGTACTAACACCATCAGCATCACGAATGTGGCTGTTTCGGGTTGTAATGTGGTTCCGTCTTCGGGCAATACCATCGATTTTGATGTAAACAGTGGTGCCCCTGATATCAGTAACTTTCAATTGTCTGTAACCAATGGATGCAGCAATGCCAATAGTACAGCTACGGTTACCAGCAGTAGTTTGGCATCGGGTACTTATTTGGTAGCCTTCAATGTATCGGGCACCAATAGCATTAGTAGTGCTACTGCCCAAATGACCTTTGTAAGTGGCACACCTGGTACCGGTAGTTTTAATTTGCCCATACTGCCCGTGAGTGGCGGAAGTAATACTGTTGATGTGACCTCCATTGCACTGCTCAGTTCTCCCGATTGTGGTAGTGCAGTAGCTGTAAGTTCTCCTGCGTTTGTAAGCAATGTGGCTGTAGTAGCCGATGCGGGAGTACCGCTTACCATGTGCGGTTCCGATGCAGCGTTCAACATTACGGGCAATGCAACGGCATCACAGTACGCTGCTTTATTATGGACATCGAGTGGAACAGGTTCATTCACCAATAATATAACGCCCTCAGCTTTAAGTAGTACTACTTATCAGCCATCGGGAGCAGATATTGCTGCCGGTTCGGTACAGGTTACACTTACTGCAAGTGGCAATCCCGGTTGTGCCAGCGTTGCAAAAACCTTTTTACTAAGCATTACTGCTCCTACAGTTGGTGGTACTGCCAATGAACATCAGATTATAGAGTTAAATGCACAACCAGCTGATATAACACTCACCGGACATACTGGTACTGTGCAAAGCTGGCAACGGTACTCGGATTCACTTTTTACCGCACCTTCAACTATTGCTGTTACAAGTACCACCTTAAGTGGTGCTACCATTGGCAACTTATCAGCCAAAACCTACTTTAGGGCCATCGTAAAAAATGGTATTTGCCCCGAAGCGGCCTCTGCTTATGCAAGGGTAGATATTCAAAGCTTATTGCCTGCAACCTGGAAAAACGTTCAAGCTATTTATGAAAGCAAAACCATGTGGGTTATATGGAGTACCCTGCAGGAAGTAAAGGCAGGAAAGTATTTGCTGCAGCGATTGGTAAACAACACGTGGCAAACCATTGGCGCTATACCTGCAAACAACAGCTTGCTCACCAATCAATATCGATTACCCGACCATGGATTTGCAGCTGGCACTAATACATACCGGATAGTGCTGGTAGATAAAGACGGGCAGCAACATTTTTCTGCAATAACTATAGGTGTGGCACCAGCTGATGCAGTAGTGGCGATGTGGCCAAATCCTGCTAAAGTAGTGTTGCATATAGCACATTTACCCGTACCTGCCAGCCTGAGTGTGATAGGCACACAGGGCCAGTTGGTAATGCCAGTTGTAAAAACGAATACATCCGCAGCACAAATGCGTGTTGCACAACTGCCGGCAGGCAAATACCTGTTACTGATAGAATTTGCCGGTGGCAAAAAGCAACTGTCATTTATCAAAGAATAGATAAACAGAATGTATGTACACCGGCGTAGGCTTCACCAGCCTGCGCCGGTTTTTTTGTGAAATGAAATTCATTACAACTTTCAGAGGGCTTGCTTTGTAATTGTTGAAATTACTTGGTAAGCCAGGTAGAAACAGAGAATTTTGCACCGTAATTACACAGCATGAGTACAGATTCAATAGCCGATATACGCAAAGACTACACATTGCATAGCCTCGAAGAAAACGAAGTGGCCGCCAGCCCTGTCGATCAGTTTTCAGTTTGGTGGAAAGAAGCCACCAACGCACAAATTTTAGAGCACAATGCCATGACGCTGGCCACCTGCGGTGCCGATGGAATGCCCGAAGCGAGAACCGTTTTGCTCAAAGGATTTGATCAGGAAGGGTTCGTGTTCTTTACCAATTACGATAGTGCTAAAAGCAAGCAGCTGCTGGAAAACAATCAGTGCAGCCTCCTGTTTTTTTGGAAAGAACTAGAGCGGCAGGTACGCATTGCCGGCATCGCCGAAAAGATTAGTGATGCAGAAAGCATTGCCTATTTCAACAGCCGGCCCGATGGCAGTAAACTGGGGGCATGGGCATCGCCGCAAAGCCTGGCCGTAGCAGGTAAAGCCTGGTTGAAAGAAACCTTTGAGTTTTATAAAGAACGTTTTAAGCATGGCGAAATACCAAAGCCGCCACACTGGGGAGGCTGGCGGATAAAGCCGGTGCGCATGGAGTTTTGGCAGGGCCGACCCAGCCGCATGCACGACCGTATTTTATATCAGCAAATGCCAGAAGGTAGTTGGAGTATATCAAGGTTGGCTCCGTAAATTATCAGGATTATCTTACTTGCCAAGCCGTTAAGCCATGCTGCTTAACGGCTTTTTTTGTGTAGCTGTTTCAACTCGTTTTTCAGGATCGTCATTTAATCAACGAAAGTGGTCATTGGTGCAATGCGACTGCATAAGCTGCTATGAAGCAAGCAAAATTTGCACCCGAGAAACAAAAACAACTCACACAAAAAATCAACAAACCATGAAAAGGATTTTTACCGCAGCCCTCTTGATGGCTGCAATGACTAGCACCAACGCACAAACCACTCAAAAATCGGTAGGTGGTTATGGTACGCCGTTTGCAGAAATTACCACCGTAAATGGCAAGGTAGCACTGAATGTAGGCGGGCAGGGCGGCGTATTGCTCAACCACCGTTGGCTGATTGGCGCTTCAGGCAACAATATTTTCTTTGAGCAAAAAAGCCAGCAAGGCTATCAGGATTTTCAGTTTGCCTATTACGGATTGTACAACGAGTACAGATTTAAGCCTGCTGCAAAAGTGTTTGCTTCTGTAGGGCTCACCACCGGTGCAGGACTGGTTACCTACAAAACAAGCGAAACACAAAGCGGAACGAGAGAAAAAATCTGGCGGAAAGATGGCCACTGGACGCATGTCATTCAACCCACACTCGCCCTCAACATTCCGTTACTGCCCTTTATGCAGGCACGTATTCATGCAGGCTATCGGTTTACCGGCAATCATGAAGGCACCATGTACAAAGCGGAAAACCTGAACGGTTTTTCGGGTGGCGCAGGGCTTTCTTTCGGTAAGTTCTAAACTGTTTGTGCATTGTTTCATTTCGAGCATTCGAGTATTTTCGGAAAATGAAGCTCATGATTCATCGTATCGTCTTAATCATTACGCTTGGTGTAATGGTAAGCTTCTTGCAAGAACTGGTGTTGCATGGCATACCCATGAATATAAAACCTGCATTTGCCGGTGAGGTAATCTTCGCTGTGTCGTATATGGCATTGTTCATTTCAATACAGCGAAGACTCCTGGCAAGGTTTGATGCTCAGGCAAGAATAGGCTCTTTAGATTTGAACAGGATTACCCGGTATTTTCTGCTGTTGCAGGTGGCTGGCTTTGCTCTGCTTTTTGCCCTTGGTATTTTGATGATTGTAATAGTAACCGGACAATGGCAGTTTAGACTCAAAGATTTTGATGCGCTACGTTTTATTTTGGTGTTTTATTTCTGTCTCAATACCATCATTTTTTCTGTAGGTGTGGCTTATCGTTGGAACAGAATGTACCGCAATGAAAAAGAAGCCAAGCACCTTGCCGAAAAAGCATATATGAACACACAGTTGCAAATGCTGCGACAACAACTTAACCCACATTTCCTGTTCAACAACCTCAATATCATTGCAGCCACTATTCGGTCTAAGCCACAACTGGCCTATGATTTTACGAGAAACATGGCTTCATTTTACCGAAAGGTGCTGGAGGCAGAACAATCTGGTTTCATATTGCTACGGGAAGAATTAAAAACAGCAGGGTACTATTTGTATATGCTGAGTGTTCGGTTCGAAGATAAACTTCAATATACCATTGATATACCCGAAGATGTGATGGATCAAACTTTAGTGCCCGATTTTATATTGCAGCCGGTCATTGAAAACATTGCAAAGCACAACACGGCCAGTAAGCATATGCCGTTGCAAATCATAATCCAGATTAATGCAGCTGGAAAACTGGAAGTGCGAAACAAATATCAGCCGAAAGACAGTAGTGCTGAAAGCCTGGGTATTGGCTGGTTCAATATTGCCAACCGATTTAAACATCTTGCAGGAACCGCTCCTGTAAAGTATATTGATAACGGCTGGTTTGTAGTAGAGATTCCCTTAATTCAAACCCCGATTGAATAACTCATCACCAGTGACTGTTTATCATGATTAATGCTGTCATTATAGAGGACGAATTTTATGCTGCCAGTTTTTTGAAGGATCAATTGCGCCAGGTTGCTCCCGACATAGAAGTGGTGGCTACCCTGGAAAGTATAGCTGATGCTGTAAAACAGTTGCCCTTGTTGAAGCCCTCTCTGGTGTTTGCTGATATACAATTAGAAGATGGGTTATCGTTCAGCATTTTTGAGCAACTGAAATGGAAAGGGCCAGTGATTTTCATTACCGCTTATGATGCCTATGCTATCCGGGCGTTTAAAGTGAATGGTATTGATTACCTGTTAAAGCCATTCGATGTAGAAGGTCTGAGATTTGCGATTGATAAATTTCGAACAGCTGATAGCGTTCAACAGGATGACAAACTGCAACAGTTGATAGACGCTCTCAAATCAAATCATTCTGTCTTTAAAGAGAGATTTGCGATACAATTGGGTACCCGTTTAATATCGGTAACTGTTGCAGAAGTTGCCTATTTCTGTTTTGGAAACCGGGTAACTTATCTGGTAACTGCTTCAGGACAGCGTTTTCCATTGCATGAAAGTTTAGATAAAGTAAATGCGCAGGTAGATCCACGATATTTTTTCAGAATCAATCGCAGCTATTTAATTCATCATCGGGCTATTGAACGAATCGACAGCCATGCAGGAAGAAATATCACCGTTCAACTGCAGCCAGCTGCTGCGGATGGTTTAATAAGTGTAAGCAAAGACCGGATTACTGAATTCAAAAATTGGCTGGATCAATAAAAAAATAAGAGTTGCCAATTTGGCAAGAAGTGATATGCATTACCGCAACAAATTTATTGTATGACAAAACAACGCATTGCTTACATAGACCAGATAAAGGTATGGCTCACCTGCCTCGTGGTGGCGCATCATGCCGGGCAGGCTTATGGCCCTACCGGCGGCGTATGGGTAGTTAATGATGATCAAAAAACAGCCTGGTTGGGACAGTTCTTTTTTGTAAATGCATCTTACATGATGGGATTGTATTTTTTTATTTCAGGTTATTTTATGGTCTTTAGTATGCAACGGAAAACGAACCTGCAATTCTTGTCAGATCGTATGAAAAGACTTGGCATTCCTTTATTGTTTTTTACGTTACTGGTGTTTTTGCCTTTCAACTACCTTGCTTCAGACAGATCTTTAAGCATTGCAGCATTTTTTGTTGATACGTATTTTAAAAAGCCACCTATTGCTACTGGACACCTTTGGTTTGTGGCTTCGCTGTTGTTGTATTCATTTCTTTATATCCTCATCGTAAGGGTGCCGGCAGCTAATCAGGGCAATACAAAGCCTTTTCGGTTTTGGTATGTTTGGGTATACATTATTGCACTAAGTATTGTTACTGGTTTTATCCGCATGTATTATCCTGTAGATGCATGGCGTACATGGCTCATACCAATAGAAGTGGCTCACCTGCCACAATACCTAAGTCTATTTTTTATTGGCACTATCTTCAACAAATATGGCTGGCTAAATGCTTTTCGCCGTCTTCATGGGCTGCTATTGCTGTGTGTAGCAATTGCAGCATACCTGATTGCAGCATTTATACCGTCAACTGTACGTGACTATTGGATTACAGAGGCATTGATCGAGTCTTTGCTATGTGTGGGTATCAGTGTTTTTTTGTTGGTATTTTTCAAATACTATCTCAACAAAACTATACGGCTGATAACACTATTGTCTGAGAATGCTTATGGAATTTATTTATTTCATTTACTCATTGTCATTGCCATTCAGCAGCTATTTGCTACAGTTCTTGTTTCTGCTAACCTCAAATTTCTACTCGTTACGTTGTTGAGCATAGCCCTGTCACTGTTGGTTTCATTTTTACTCAGAAAAATTGATTGGGTCCGACGCATTATGTAAGCATAGTAATCGGAATGTCATTTTTTACAACATTGCTTATTTCAACAAACTGATGCGCAATTGTGCGGGTTGTTGAAAATCGATCCAGTATACAGGGGATAGTTGTAAGCTATCTGCTATGTGTAGTGCGGAGTCTTTATTGGGTACATAGTTGAACGTACGTTTGCTATACCACTCAATAATTTTCGGATTTTGCATGTTCACAAATACAAATGCTTTATCTGGTATTACAGCAGTAATCTTTTTTGCCTGCATTTGCTGTTCATCGTATCGTGTACCGGTAATGCTGTTGTCGCCAGGCAGGTTGATGAGAAAATACTGTAGCAAACCTTGCGCCAGCATAAGTGTCAGTGCTGTTTTACTCACTTTATTGATGTAACCTGCTTTATGTACAAACAACCAAATGGTGAAGACCAACGCAAATGCCATCCAGGCAAACTCATGACTGGCGCTCCAGTGAAATAGTATTAGATTGTATATCAGCACAGCAATCATTGCCCAGCTCAGCCAATCATTGGGAATGGATAGCCATCTGATACTTTTTTGCCGGAATGTAATGATGCCCAACAATAATATCAATCCAATATAGCCACTACCAATATGGGTAATGCAGTGCCGAATCATCATAAGCCATCCTTCATCCTGATTGGCAATGGTGCGGTAGGCCGACCGGCTACTCCAATAATCAACAACCTGCTGCCAACTCAGGTATTGTGCAAACTGATAAAAGATAAGGCCTATGCCTACGGCAGCACTTATGCCTGCGGTA
>JADLHL010000120.1 GCA_020848815.1 Chitinophagaceae bacterium
GATGCCGGTTGTTGTCGCAGATAAACAACACATCTTCTCCGCCTTCATTAAAGATGCTGAGGCCATGTGCTCCGGGATATTCAGTTCCCCAACTGCTGAGAATCTTTCCGCTTTTGTCGTACAGCAATACGTTGTTGCGGGTTTCATTGGTGAGCAGTACAATGCGGCCTTTGCTGTCTTGCAGCATTTCATGGCAATCGTTTACCGGATAGCGGCTTACATCCGCCTTGCTCCATTGCCGGTTGAGGCGATAGCGTTTGTTGCCGTGTCCAAACACAATGTCTTCAGGAGCTACAGCTTTTGCCATACCACCAAGCAACAAAGTGCCGCTTGCCGTCAATAGCGATTGTTGTATGAACTGTCTTCTTTTCAAATGTTTGAAGTTTGTTGTATGAAAGTCACGTATTGGTATTTACGCAATCAGTCCGTTCACTACTTTGCCGGCCACATCGGTGAGGCGATACCTTCTACCGAGGTGTTTAAATGTGAGTTGCTCGTGGTTTAATCCCATCAGATGCAGTATTGTAGCATGAAAGTCGTGCACATGCACGGGGTCCTTGGTAATGTTGTAGCCAAACTCATCGGTTTCGCCATACACACCGGGTTTTACACCGCCACCGGCCATCCAAATGGTAAAGCAACGTGGATGATGATCACGGCCGTAATTCTCTTTGGTGAGCGGTCCCTGACAATAGGCAGTGCGACCAAATTCACCACCCCATATCACCAACGTTTCATCCAGTAAGCCTCTTTGTTTCAAATCTGTTATCAGTGCCGCTGTTGGTTGGTCAGTATCCAAGCACTGGCCTTCTATTTCCAAAGGCAGGTTGTTGTGGCCGTCCCATCCCTGATGATACAACTGCACAAATCTGACACCGTTTTCACTCAGCTTTCTGGCTAGCAAACAGTTGGCTGCATAGGTGCCGGGCACCAAACATTCGGGGCCGTACAGCTTCACAATGTCTTCGGGTTCGCGGCTTACATCCATCAGTTCTGGCACGGCTGTTTGCATGCGGAATGCCATTTCATATTGCTGTATTCTCGCCCTTATTTCGGGGTCGCCGGTTTCAGCAAACCCCAATTCATTCAGCGATGCCAATTGATCCAGCATGCTGCGCCGGTCGGTCTTATCAATGCCTTCCGGGTTATTGAGATAGAGTACCGGATTTTCGCCACTGCTAAATTGTACGCCTTGATGCATGCTGTCGAGAAAGCCATTTGTCCAGAGTTTTGAATACACACCCTGACCATTCCCTTTTCCTTTGGATAGCAATACTGTAAAGGCCGGCAGGTTTTGGTTTTCGCTGCCGAGGCCGTAGCTCAGCCAGGCGCCCATGCTGGGCCTGTTGCCCACCTGCGCCCCTGTTTGAAAAAACGTCAATGCAGGGTCGTGATTAATCGCTTCGGTATGAATGGTTTTGATGATGCATAAATCATCCGCCACTTTGGCTGTATGCGGCAGTAGTTCACTAATCCATGCCCGATGTTGCCCGTATTGATTGAATTGAAATTTAGTGCCTGCCAATGGAAAACTCGTTTGGTTGGCCGTCATACCGGTAAGGCGCTGCCCACCGCGAATGCTGGCTGGCAAATCCTGTCCAAACATTTGCTGCAGCGTCGGTTTGTAATCAAACAAATCGAGCTGTGAAGGCGCACCATTTTGAAACAGGTAAATGATGCGTTTGGCTTTGGGCGCAAAATGGGGCAACCCCAATTGACTAACGTCAGTTGCATTGCTGCTGCTGAATAAATCGGGTATGAGCAACGAACCCAATGCCGCACTGCCAACGCCAATGCTGAGGCGGCTCAAAAATTTGCGCCGGTTTAAATTGAGTCCGTATTCAACTGCTTCTTTTTCCATGCGGCATTATTTTGTAATGGCTTCTTCCATGTTGTAAATGGTGTTGCAGAGTTTCATCCATGCAGCCAGTTCGGGCTTGTTGGCATTGGCGGGCAATGGATATTCTCCCTGTGCCAATGTTTTATCGGCGTTCAATTGTTTGCTGGTAAATGCTTTGCGCTGTGCCTGCAAATAGGCCTGCAAAATGTCCATTTCTTTAGCGGATGGCTTTCGGCAAATGATGCGCTGAAAGGCTAGACTGATGCGGCTTTCGTCAGTTCCTTTACCAGCCAGCAGCTGTTGTGCCAATACTCTTGATGCTTCCAGACTGGTGGGGTCATTCAGCATCACCAATGCTTGCAGCGGTGTGCCTGTCTTCAATCTTTTTACTTCACATTGGTCGCGGTTGCTGGCATCAAAAATGGCCATGGATGGCGGTGGTACAGTGAGCTTGATAAAAGTGTACATGCCCCTCCGGTACAAGCTGCTGCCTTTGTCTTGTTTATAAGTAGCCAGTTCGCCTCTGCCGGACGATGCTGTTTCCCAAATGCCTTTCGGCTGGTAGGGCTTTACGCTGGGTCCGCCGATTTCAGGATTCAGTAATCCACTGCTGGCCATCAGCATGTCTTTGATAAATTCTGCCTTGAGCCGGGTGCGGGGCGAACGGGAGAGATAAATGTTTTCAGGATCTTTTTCCAATTGTGATTTGCTCACTTTGTTGCTTTGCCGATAGGTGGCACTCATCACTATTTGTTTCACCAGTCGTTTGATGTTCCAGCCGTTTTCCATGAAGTCAACTGCCAGCCAATCGAGCAGTTGCGGATGCGAAGGCAGTTCGCCCTGCATGCCAAAATCGCCACTCGTTTTTACAATGCCTCTGCCGAAAAATTCCTGCCACACCTGATTCACAAATACTCTTGCTGTTAGCGGATTTCTTCTGTCCACCGTCCATTTGGCAAGACCAATACGGTTGCGGGGAAAGCTGTTGACATCGTATTTCATCACCGCTGGCAATGCTGCTGGTTCGGCCACCGTACTGGTGGGTAGGTTGTATACGCCACGATTGAGTACATAGGTTTTGCGGGTGCTGTCTCTTTCGCCGAGTACAGAAACCGTAAGCATATTGGTATCCTTTTGGTTGATGAAGGACAGAATATTTTTCACATCTTCCTTGCTAATCGGCATCACCGGATTTTTTGCCGGTTTGGAAATGGACACATCGCCTTCGTACCCTACTTCATACGTGTTGTTGAAAAACGCAAACATGCTGAAGTAATCTTTTTGTGAAACGGGATCGTATTTATGATCGTGGCATTGGGCACATTCTACGGTGAGGCCCAGCATCCCTTTGCTGTACGTTTTTACTTTATCAATCAAATATTCTACGCGGTATTCTTCATCAATCACACCACCTTCTTCAGTGTATTTGTGGTTGCGGAAAAATGCTGTGGCCAGTTGCATTTCTTTGTTGGCATTGGGCAGCATATCGCCGGCTATTTGCCAGGTAATAAACTGATTGTACGGCATGTTTTGATTGAATGCATGTATCACCCAATCCCGCCAGGGCCATTGGGTACGAATGTTGTCATCCTGATAACCGTAACTATCGGCATAGCGGCCAACATCCAGCCAATGCAAAGCCATCTTTTCGCCATACTGCGGCGATGCCAGCAATTGATCTACCATTTTTTCATAAGCAGCATCACTGTGGTCTTTGTCGAAAGCTTCCATTTGTGCCATGCTGGGTGGCAAACCTGTGAGGTCGAAACTGAGCCGCTTCAATAATTTGGCAGGTTCTTCTTCTTCGTTGTGGTCGAGGCCTTGCTTTGCCATTGCCGCCGCTACAAATTGATCAATGGGCTGCTTGTTCCATTCCTCATCTTTAACTGTTGGTGGCGTTTTTTTCACCGGTGCTACAAATGCCCAATGCGGTTCGTATTTCGCTCCTTGAGCAATCCATTTTTCAAACAGTGCTACCTCTGCTTTCGACATCATGCCGAGATGTGCATCGGGTGGGGGCATCATTTCTGTGCTGTCGGTGCTCCGGATGCGCCGTATCAATTCGCTGAGTTCCGGCTTGCCAGGTACAATGGCAAATTTGCGTTTGCTTTCTTTCAAAGGAGCATACGCAGCACTGGCAATATCGAGGCGCAAACCCGCTTCCAGCTTGGCTGTATCGGGGCCATGACATTTAAAACATTTGTCGCTGAGCAAGGGACGAATGTGAAAATTATAATTTACTTCTTCAGGTAAGTTTTCCTGCGATTGCTGTGTGCAGCTATGCAATAGCAGCAAAGAGCCGGCAAGGCTGAATGCAAACAAAATCCAGTGTTGCCTCATAAAGTGGTGTCAATCGTTGAGGCATAATATTACAGAAATATGTTTAATGCCTATGCTTTGCTGAACTGATGATTGTATAATGAATCAACACTTGCTAACTGTACCAAAGCAAACGGGCCTGTTACTTGAACAGGCCCGTTGATTAATAAATTTGTTACGCAATTTATTGTACGCCTACTTGTATGTTGTAACCTGGTATTACTTGCAGGGTAGCGCCGTAGCGCAGCAGTATGCTTCTTGCGGCAGCACCAGTTGCATTGACAACAGGAAACACCGAAATGTTCGCCGGTACAATCACATCCACACTCGCATCGGGCACGGCTGCACAACTCCAGTTGGCCGCATTGTGCCAGTTTTGGTTACTGCTTCCGTTCCAATTAGTACCGAATGTAATTGTGTACACCGGCCCGGCATCAGTGCCATTGGTTACAGCTCGCAGTTGCAAGCCATACATGCTGGCTGGCAATTGATTCAATTGCAAGGTTGCATTTAGTGTGCCGGTAAATGTGGCATTGTCTGTGAGTGATTGCCAGCTACCGCCTGTCCATTGCTGCCACTGGTATGTACTGCCCATCACCAACGCAGGCAGCGTTGTGCTGGCATTCGGACACAACACAACATTGTTGAAGCTGCTGAGTGTAGCATCGCTTTCGTTGTTGTTGTCATCCAATGCAGATACGGCGTACAACGCATAGCCAGCATTGGGCAGGTACAATTTATTGCTGCTCACAATGCCTACCACTCTGGCACCATCCTGTTTCATTTGCGACAAGTCGCCTTGGTTGTCGTAGCGATACACCACATATTTTACAGCGGTATCGCCATCGGCCGCTACCAATGGTTTTTGCCACCGCAAAGTGTCGCCGTCGAACATTACTTGTGTCGGCGCATTCGGGCATACCGCATCTTTCCACGCAAATGCAGGTGCATAAGAAGGATAACGGAATGCGGAGTTACGCAGTTCTGTTTTGATGTTTTTGCTGTTGTTTTTTAGCTGTGCTGCTCTGAACATGATATTGCCAAACACCTGCGGCCTATTGTTGTCTCTCGTCAAATTGATTTGCGACAATATTTCCGAAGCAGCCCAGTTGCTGGCATCATCCATGCGGTACAAGGCAAGGCCGGGGTAAATATGGCGGCCATATTCCTGACCACGGTCGTTCCACCATTTGCTGAGTTTGTCAAAGTCTTGTGCACCGGTAATTTTCCAGTACAACTGCGGCGCCAGATAATCTACTTTACCTGCCTGCAGCCACGCTATGGGGTCGCAATAATGTGCACTGTAAGAGGAGGTGCCAGTAATGCCGGCAGGCGTACCGCTTTTCCAAATGCCAAACGGACTCACACCAAACACCACATTTTTTTGCATGGCGGCATTAATGCTTTGCAAGGTATCATACACCATCGCAATGAGGGTGTTTACATTGTTGCGGCGCCAGGCAGCCGTATCGGTAAAGCCCTGCGGATTGTTGTTGGCAAAAGTGCCCAAATCTTGCGAAGCCATGCCGCTGTAGGGATAGAAATAATCGTCGAAGTGAATACCATCCACATCGTAGCGGGTGGCAATGTCGCCAATCACGTTTGCAATGTGCTGTCGAACGGCAGGCAAACCCGGGTCGAGCATGGTGAGTGTGCCCGATGTAAATGTCCATTCAGGATGCTGCACGGCCACATGATTGGCAGCCAGCGAAGGGGTGCTTTGCTTGGCCCGATAGGGGTTGAGCCAGGCATGCAAATCCATGCCCCGCTGATGTGCAGCATCTACGGCAAAAGCCAATGGATCCCAGATTGGTGAAGGTGCTGTACCCTGTGCACCGGTAAGCCAGTAACTCCATGGTTCAATGCTCGAAGCATACAAGGCGTCTGACTCGGGCCGCACTTGTAAGAATACGGAGTTGATACCCGCTGCTTTCAATGAGTCGAGCATTTCGAGTAACGTACTTTGTTGTTGTGCAGTGCTCAAACTACGGGATGATGGCCAGTCGAGATTAGACACGGTAGATACCCAAGCACCTCGCAAATCCCGCAATGGATAACGGTCATCTTTTTCAGCAGGCGTAGCTTCACAAGCTACTGCTTCTTGTACGGCTATGTTTACGGTAGCAGTGTTGGAAAAATAGCCATCGGTAGAAGCCACCTTGTACATAAATGCATCTGTACCTGTAAAGCCATTGTTGGGTTGATAGCGAATGCTAC
>JADLHL010000121.1 GCA_020848815.1 Chitinophagaceae bacterium
GGCGGCATGCTGCTGGAGGCCAACGATTTTGATGCAGCAGATTTGGTGTTGCTCGGTTGCGATGAATGGCGGGGTAAGGGCTCAAAAGCTACGCCTCGCAGTGCCGATGCGGTACGCAAACAACTCTACAATTTATACCTCTGGCACAGTGCCATTCGCATAGCCGATGCCGGCAATGTGAAGCCCGGTGCACAACTGGCAGATACGTATGCTGCAGTAAAAATGGTGATTCGGGAATTGTTGAAAGCAGGTAAGCGGGTATTGTTGTTTGGTGGCAGCCACGATATTACGTTGGCCATGTATCAGGCATTTGCCGAAGAAAAAATGTTGCTGGAAGCCACAGCCGTAGATGCATTGATAGATCTCGATAGCGAAAGCCCTTTTCCGGAGCATAAGTTTTTGCTGGAGATGCTGACCAGCGAACCCAACTATGTAAAACAGTTTAACCTCATTGGCTTCCAAAGCTATTTTGTAAATCCGCAGTTGCTCGAAACCATCGACAAACTGCGTTTTGATTGTTTCCGAGTAGGCAAGGTGCAGGAAAAAATGGATGAAGTAGAACCGGCCATTCGCAGCAGCCATTTGGTGTCGTTTGATATTGCGGCTATTGCCCATGCATTTGCGCCAGCCACTACTTTATCGCCCAATGGTTTTACCGGGCAAGAAGCCTGTAAGCTCATGCAGTACGCAGGCATGAGTGGCACCAACCGCGTAGCGGGCATTTTCGGTTTTATGGCCAAGGACCCCATGGGACTGACGGCCATGCAGGTAGCCCATATGATTTGGTATTTTATTGATGGCATGCAACGCGACAAGCACGAAGTGCAATTGGAAGACCGTACCGGCTACAACGAATACCACCTGATGTGTGCCGAAATAGAAACCTTGTTTTTGCAAAGCCGCAACACCGGCCGTTGGTGGATGCAACTGCCCGACAAAACATTCATTCCATGCACTTACGCCGACTACCTGGTGGCCAGTCACAACGACTTGCCCGAACGCTGGCTGCGGGCACAGGAGCGGATGTAATATTCAAATCAGGAATTTTTTTGCGGCAGGCATTTAACAAGCTCTTGCCCGATGTCTGACGGCAATGGCTATTTTTGGGCATGAGCCATTTGCCAAACCTTATCACAGATTTGGCACTCATTTTGGGTGCTGCAGGTATTACCACATTGTTGTTTCGCCGTTTGAAACAGCCGGTGGTGTTGGGTTATATCATTGCCGGCTTGCTGGTGGGGCCCAATTTTTCACTGTTTCCTACGGTTACAGATGTAGAAGGCATTCGCACCTGGGCAGAGATTGGTGTTATCTTCTTGTTGTTTGCCCTCGGCCTTGAATTCAGTTTTAAAAAGCTGGCAAAAATTGGAGGTACAGCTGGCATTACTGGTACCATCGAAATCTTGGCCATGCTGACCATTGGCTTTGGCATGGGGCAACTCATGAGTTGGTCGTTTATGGATAGCCTGTTTCTTGGTGGCATCATTGCTATTTCTTCTACCACCATCATCTTTCGGGCTTTTGATGAATTGGGCGTAAAAACAAAACAGTTTACGGGCCTGGTCATGGGCATTTTAATTGTAGAAGATTTGGTGGCCGTATTGCTGATGGTGTTGCTGAGTACCATGGCCGTGAGCAAAGAATTTGCCGGTGGCGAAATGCTGATGGCTATTGGTAAACTCTTGTTCTTTTTAAGTCTTTGGTTTTTGGCCGGCATTTTCATTCTCCCCACTTTTTTAAAAAGAGCTTCAAAATTATTGAGCAGCGAAACCCTGCTGGTGGCGGCCATTGCGCTTTGTCTGGGCATGGTGGTGTTTGCCGATAAAGTGGGTTTTAGTGCGGCATTGGGTGCTTTTGTTATGGGTTCTATTTTGGCAGAAACCGTGTATGCCGAAAAGATTGAGCACTTGCTGGAGCCAGTGAAAAATTTGTTTGGCGCCATCTTCTTTGTATCGGTGGGCATGCTGATCAATCCATTGTTGTTGTGGGAAAATGCCGGGCCTGTATTGCTGCTGTCACTCACAGTTATTTTGGGTAAACTCATTTTTGTAAGCACCGGTGCATTGGTGGCTGGCCGGCCACTAAAGCAGGCGGTACAAGCCGGTACCAGCATGACGCAGATTGGTGAATTTTCATTCATCATAGCTACGTTGGGCGTTACACTCAATGTTACCAGTTCATTCTTATATCCCATTGCGGTAGGTGTGTCGGTACTCACCACTTTTACTACGCCGTACATGATTCGGCTGGCCGATCCAATAATTGGCTGGCTTGAAAAAATATTACCTGCCCGCTGGCAGCAAAAGCTGCAGGAATATAGCGCCGGTACGCAGGTGCTAAAGGGAGAAAGTGACTGGCGCATTGTAGTGAAATTGCTGATGCAAATGTTAATCATCAATGTAGTGGTCATCATTGCTATTTTGCTGGCATCCAAATACTTGCTCTATCCATTTATGCATACCATGATTGATACGCAACTGGTAGCCAGTTTGGTGACTATTGCCATTACACTCATGGCCATGATGCCTTTTGTGTGGGCACTGATGGCAAAGAAAATTCAACACAGTGCGTACCGGCAGCTATGGCTCGATAGCAAGTACAACCATGGCCCGCTGGTAGCAGTGGAAGTTTTCAGGAATGCTTTGGCGGTAGCATTTGTAGCGGTACTGCTGGCACAGCATTTTAGTACGCCCGTAGCTGTGGGCGTTACAATTGCGGTTATTGCAGTGGTGATGATTGTTTTTCGCCAGCGGTTGCAGCGTTTTTACCAACGCATAGAACAACGGTTTTTAAACAACCTGCACGAAAAAGAAAAAGCAGCCAAACAGGCACCCAAGCTGCTAACGCCTTGGGATGCTCACTTGAGTAAAATCCGTATTTGTGCTACTTCGCCCTTTATTGGCAAAACGCTGGAAGAGCTGGCCCTGCGGGAGCAGTACGGCGTCAACATTGCATTTATAGAACGGGGCAATAAACTCTTGTATGCACCTTCCCGTTTGGAAAAATTATTTCCCTACGATGAAATTGGAGTGATAGGTAACGACCATCAATTGCAGAAGTTTACCGTATTGGTAGAAGAGCAAAATGAAGAAGCGCCAGTCGCAGATTTGCTGGCTCAGCAAATAAGTTTGGAAAAGGTAGTGGTGGATGAACACAACGGCCTTCGGGGCAAGAGTATTAGGGATAGTGGCATTCGTGAAATGACAAATGGTTTGGTAGTGGGTATTGAGCGGGACGGAGAACGAATGTTGAATCCATCATCGGCTACCACGTTTGAATGGAACGATGTGATTTGGCTGGTGGGCGACCGGCACAAGATTGCACAGCTCAGCAAGGTTTAGCGTTCTTGCAAATGCTTTTGAGCCTTGGCTATTTGCTCAGCACTGCCCATTACAATCAGCCGTTCACCTTGCATTAAAATGTAGTCGGGCGTGGGGTTGCGGCGGTATTTGCTATCTACTTGTTTTACACCCAGTACCGTACAGCCGGTTTCCTGCCACAGGTTAAGTTCTCCCAGGTTGATGGCCTGCGTTACTTCCAACTCCGTTACCTGAAACTTTTCGTTGTGCTTACTGCTCAGCATCGATAAAAACTCTTGCACATCGGGTATCAGTACCAGCGAAGCCATGTAGGCACCACCCAGTTTATCGGGCATAATTACATTGGTAGCACCAGCTATTTTCAGTTTTTTAATGGAGTGATCATCACTGGCACGGCTAATGATGATTGTGCTGGGATTGAGCTGCCGGGCAGTGAGTACCACAAACAAATTATCTGCATCGTTGGGCAATGCACTAATGAGTGCTTTGGCATTCATAATACCTGCTTCCAACAGCACTTCATCTTTGGTAGCATCGCCGGGTATAATCAGGTCTTCATGTTCAGCTGCAGCTACATATTCTTGCCGTTGTTCTATTACGGTGTAAGTAATGCCATTTTGCCGAAGCACTTCGCAGGCCTGCTTTCCGTTGCGGCCATAGCCGCACACAATTACATGGTCGTGCATATTGTTGAGTCGTTTACTTTGTTTGTAAAGCCGGTACTGCCGCCGCCATTCACCATCCAGCAGCAGGCGTGTAACCATGGTGATGTAAAATGCCACGGTAGCCAAGCTGGCAATGATGAGAAAAATGGTGAAGAGTTTACCCGCATTGCTCAGCGGTTGTATTTCGCCAAACCCAACTGTGCCAACGGTTATGATGGTCATGTACAGCGCATTGATCCAGGTGTAATCGTCGATGAAAACATAACCCACGGTACCCACAATGGTTAATGCTGCCAGCAAAAAAACCGGCGCAATAAACTTGCGGAGCAATAGCCATCTGGTTATTTTTTTAGACACGGCAGCAGCGTTGTAAGGCTTTTGTTGTTAGTTTGACTCACATAAAAATAAGCGGGAATATGAACAGGCGGCATGATATTATTCAGGTGTTGGCGATGAGTTTGCTGTTGATGGCATGTGCCACGGGTAAGCAAATGCAACCTGCTACGGAGCGGCAAGATGCCATGAGAACATTGCTTGAAGATAGCACCTTGCAATACGCACATGTGGGTGTAATGATAGCCGATGCCGAAACACAAAAAGTAATAGCTGCACACAATGAGCACAAATATTTTGTACCCGCCAGCAATACCAAACTCTGGACCATGTATGCCGGTTTGAAATACCTCGGCGATAGTCTGATAGCTGGCTATCTGGCCAACGCCAACGACAGTGTGGTGCATTTTCGTTCGCATGCCGATCCTACTTTTCTGCATCCCGATTACAAATATCAACCACTCGCAAATGTGCTGCAGCAATACAAGCAAGTGAATTGGTATAATGCCAGCATGGTTACTACTGCTTATGGCAATGGCTGGAGCTGGAACGATTACGATGCTACCTACATGGCACCCCGCAGCAGCATGCCCATGTTTGGCAATGTGGCCAGCTTTACATTGCAGGCCAATGGCTATGTAAAAAGCAACCCGGCTAACGTAGCCGGATTAGTGACAAACATTAATACATTCAGGGATACAGGATTCAGCATTCAGCGTTTGTTTGATCAGTCATTTTTTACACTGCAATCTGGCAAAACCAAAAGAGCCAATTCCACTTTGTACATGACGCCCTTATCAACTGTACAATTGGCGGCTACACATTTTGGCAACGACTGGTATTTCGAGCACACATCGGTACCCGAAAACCTGCGCTGGCAAAAGATATACTCACAACCAACCGACAGCCTGTTGAAACCGCTGATGCATCGCAGCGATAATTTTTTTGCAGAGCAAACCCTACTCATGATTAGTCAGCAGTGGTTTGGCTACATGAATGAAGGAGATGTAATTGATAGTTTGCTGCAAACAGATTTGCAAGCCATGCCTGATAAACCCCGTTGGGTTGATGGCAGTGGATTGAGTCGGTACAACTTGTTTACACCAGCCGATTTTATATGGCTGTTGCAGCAATGCCGCAGCGAATTTTCCATGGCTCGTTTGCAAAACATTTTGCCTACTGGCAATGATGGTACACTCACCAATTATTACAAACCACTGGAAGGAAAACTCTTTGCCAAAACCGGCACACTGGCTGGGGTAGTAGCGCTGAGCGGCTACATGACCAGCAAACAAGGGCGGCTGTTGCTACTGAGTGTACAGGTCAACAATCACAATGGTTCGGCAGCATCAGTAAGAAGGGCGGTAGAGAAATACCTGCTGCATGTGTGGGAGCATAACTAGCGATTTTTTGAACCATGAAGGCACAAAGTAAAACACGAAGAGTACCAAGTGATTTGATGTAACCATAATATAAAAGGGACCACATCATGCGGTCCCTTTTATATGCATTAGAATAGAGATAACAGGATTACTCCAAACGGAAAGTAATGGTTTGCGAAGTACGTGCTACTACTTTTTGTCCGTTTTGTACAGCAGGTACCCACTTGGGGCCGGATTTAATAATGCGTACCGCTTCTTGCGCCAAACCACCACCGGGGTCGTTCATAGCATAAATGTCAGAAAGGTTACCTTCTGTATCCACTACAAACTGTACTACTACTTTACCTTGTATGCCTTTGTCTTGTGCTTCATTCGGGTATTGCAGATTACGCTCCAGGTATTTTCTCCAGCCATCGTAGTTGCCCGGAAAGGCAGGTGGTGTCTCGGTTTCAGAGAACACAGCGCCAGCTTTTTTGCTGTAAATTTCTATCACCCCTTTCTCTGCTTCTGCACCATACTTGGCTACTGCAGTGCCGTCTTTCAGCACATTGATGCTACCAATTTGGTCGGGAGAAATTGTTTGCATTTCAGCTGCGGTTATGCGTTTACCATCCAGAAAAATAAGCGCTGGCATATTGCCTGAAGTGGCCTCACCACGCAGTACAACTGTTGGTTTACTTTTGGCAGATGGATAACCGGTGACTACTACTTCATCTGCATGAAGGGTTGTAGTCTGCCCCTGCACTTGTACACTTGGTTTGCCATAGCCCACCACTACTACTTCACCTGGTCCGTTGCTGGCTGTTGCCGGCTTGCTGTTTTTTGTGAGTGGTTTACCTTGAACCACCACTTCATTTTGCATAGCTCCGGCTACCGTTTTTGGCTGAATCATAATTACCCCATTCTTCCCTTTTTCACCATACAGCTTCGTAGCACTTTCGCCTTTCAATACATCAATACTGGCAATGGTATTGGGGTCAATTTGTTGCAGCTGGGCTTGCGTAATTTCTAAGCCTGCATAAATCACCAAGGGTTGTTTTTCAGGATTGCTGCTTATATCGCTAAGGTTGAGTGTAACGCGTTGCTCAGCGGGGGCTGCAGGTGCTTTTGGTGGCGGTGGTGGTGGCGGCGGCGGCGGTGGAATGTAGTAGCCTTTCTTTTGCGCAGCATTCAGTTCATAGGTGAATTTGCGGCCGTCTTTCATTTCGTATTTAATGTAGCAGTGACCGTTTTTATCAATCACTTCTGCCTTGCGAATGCTATCGGGTAGCTCTGTCCACTGCCCGTTTGCAGGAGCCACAGGTGCAGGTGGTGGTGGCGGTGGTGGTGGTGTTTTCTTTTGCCCATAGGCATTGTCGATGCTTACTACCAGTACAGCGGCAGTAGCTATCATCAGTACCAGTCCGCTGATGCGGCGCAGGTAGCTGTATTTTGGTTCGTGAGAAGCGGTTATCATGTGTAATCTTCTTTTGAGATGAGCGGTAAAAAAGGGATTGCTGAGTGCAGGTGCGGGTGTGCCGGTGGCCGCTTGCAATATCATGGCGGCAAAGGCGGCACCATCATAACGTTCAATAGCTTGCTGATCGGCTAAAAATTCGTGGATGGCATACAATTCGCGGCGCATCAACCAAAAAAACGGGTTCATCCAAAACACAATCAACAGCAGTTCGGCAAACAATTTATCGGCACTGTGTTTTTCGTGTATGTGGGTGAGCTCATGCTGCAGCATCCGTTGGCCATTGCTACTATCAGGGTCGATATCGCTGCGCCAAAACAGCCACTTAAAAAATGAAAATGGTGCCGAAGGTTCTTCTGTAATTACCACACTTACTTCGTGAAAATAGGTGGGTGTATTGCGGCGGTACAAACGCACCACCTTCCATACACTACGCAGCAAATGCAGCAGTAGCAAGCCCGATACGATGAGCATGCTTAAACTGGCATATTCCTTCCAGCCCCAGGCTGTGTTGGGTTGGTATACCAGTACCACATTGTTCCAGGGCAAGGCTGCTACCATATCTACCACTGCGGTTGGCTCGGCTGGTTGCAGTAGCGGTATGTTCATTAATGGCACCAGTATACTCAGCAGCATGGCTGTGAGCAGGTAGAATCTGTTCCATTGATGAAACCTTTCGTTGCGCAAGGCTACCCAGTAATAGCCCAATAGTACGGCACTGCAGAGCAGCATTTTCAAGAGGTATACAAATACCGGATGCATAGGCTACTTGTTTTTGAGTTCCTTCAACAACATTTCGAGGTCTTGCACACTCAGCTTTTTTTGGTCTACCAAAAAGCTGACGGCACTGCTGTATGAGCCATCAAAATAGCTGCTTACCAATGAGCCCAGGCTTTGCTTGCTGTACTGCGCTTTGCTCATGATTGGCTGGTAAAGGTTGTTGCGCCCTACGGCTTGTGAGGTTACAAAGCCTTTGTCCATCAAAATTTTGAGCAGCGTAGCTACGGTATTGCTGTGCGGTTGCGGCACCGGCATTGCTTCTATAATGTCTTTCAAAAAGCCTTCGCCTATTTGCCACAGGGCATGCATTACCTGTTCTTCGGCCTTGGTGAGTGTCTTTGCGGTTGATTTTGCCATGGTTTCATTTTACTAAAAGGCGTCGGCATAACACATGTGGTTGCAAGAAGTTTTTGTTGCATTTTCAAATGTTTTCCTTCGCACTTCCTCTTTCGTACTTCGTACTTGTTTTCGGGCGTTTGCAACCACCCGATTGGAATTCCAAACCGAATATAACTAATTTCTTAGTGAAGTAACTAATTCTTTAGTTGTTAAAGTTTTATTGGAGTGAATGAAGCAGGCAGCAATGGAATGATTAAATTACCCGCTATAAAAGGGCTGGTCATGAATAACAAAAAGTATACCTCGGTGGATGAGTACATAGCCGACCAGGTGCCGGAGGTGCAAGCAAAATTGCAAACAATGCGGCAGGTGATTCGCAAGGCTGTACCGCTGGCAGAAGAGTGCATCAGCTACTGTATGCCGGCCTACAAACAGGCTGGTGTGTTGGTGTATTTTGCAGCGCAAAAAAAGCACATCGGGTTTTACCCAACATCATCTGGCATACAAGCGTTTGCCGATGAACTGCAAGCCTATACTACCTCAAAAGGTGCCATACAATTTCCGCTGAGCAAGCCCATACCCAAGCGGTTGGTAGCACAGATAACCAAGTACCGGTTGCTGGAAAATTTGAGTAAACCGACTAAGAAAAAATAGCCTATCCCATACTCGCCATCAGCAAATTCAGGTCGGTGTATTTGAGCTCGAAGCGTTCGCTCAAATGAAAATTGGTGAGGGCTCCTTTGAACATGTAAATGCCGGTACGGATGTTGAAATTATTCCACACGTAAGTATCTAAACCGCCGGCATCGGCTATGTTGAGCAGCAAGGGCATGAGCACATTGCTCACCGCATGGCTGGCGGTACGGCCATAGCCGCTCGGAATGTTGGGCACACAATAGTGTATTACCCCGTGCTTAATAAACGTGGGGCGTTCGTGGCTGGTTATTTCACTGGTTTCAAAGCAGCCGCCACGGTCTACACTTACATCAATAATCACACTACCGGGGCGCATGTTAGCTACCATGTCTTCGCTTACTACTACAGGTGTACGGCCATTGGCAGAGCCCAATGCACCAATGGCTATTTCGCAGGTCTTGAGTTGCTTAGCTAAAATTTTGGGTTCTATTACTGAGGTCCACACCCGATGACCGAGGGTGTCTTGCAGCCGCTTCAATCTGTATACGTTATTGTCGAACACTTTTACACTACTACCCATAGCGAGGGCTGCACGGGCTGCAAATTCGCCTACCACACCGGCGCCCAAAATAATTACTTTGGTAGGTGGTATGCCGCTGATGCCGCCCAGCAAAATGCCTTTGCCGTGGCTGCCCTGGCTGAGGTAGTGCCCGCCAATGAGCATGCTGGCACTGCCGGCTATTTCGCTCATGCTGCGTACAATGGGGTAAGTGCCGCTGTCGTCTTTCAGGTTTTCAAAACTGAGGCCGGTTATTTTTTTATCCATCATGCTTTGCAAAATGGAAGCCTTCATCACACTCAGGTGAATGGGCGAAATCACAATCTGGTTGGGCTTCAGCAGGGGCAGGTCATCATCTACCACCGGGGCACTTTTTACCAGTATATCGCAGTTGTAAATTTCCTTGTGGTCGTATTTTATTTTGGCACCCGCCTCGGCGTAGTCTTTGTCGTGGTAGCCGCTTTCGGCACCGGCTTTTGTTTCCACCCACACATCGTGGCCATTGGCTACGAGCACACCCACTGCTTCGGGTATGAGGCCTACGCGGTTTTCCTGAAAGGCATGTTCTTTGGGCACACCAATAAATAAGTCGGCACCCTTGGCTCTAATATCGAGGGTTTCTTCGAGTGTTTCGTAGTTGAACGATCCGCTAATGATTGGTTTCGACATGACGACAGTAGACTAAAATGTTGGTGATGGATTGCGCAATTTTTTCCGCAGGGCTATAAAATTACTGTTCTGCCAGCACAACTAAGCGACGGCTTTCTTCATCTACCGGCTCTATGCGTACCGAAAGTGTATCGGGCGGCAGCAGGCCGGGGGCTTTTTCGGGCCACTCTACCAGGCAGCGGTGGCCACTGTAGAGGGCATCTTCTACACCGGCGGCTATGGCTTCATCTTCATCCCGCAGGCGGTACCAATCCATGTGGTACAGGGTTTCGCCATTGGGCATCGCATATTCGTTGATGATGGAAAAGGTAGGACTGCCGGCATGGTCGGTACTGCCCAGCAGTTGCAACAGCGCAGCACTCAGCGTGGTTTTGCCTGCCCCCATGGGCGCAAAAAAAGCCAGCACTTTGCGGTGGCCTGCCTGCTGCAGCAGCCATTGCGCAGCTTTTTGAATTTCATGTTGTTGGTACAGCAATTCCATGGGTGCAATTTCGGTAGAAAATGCGGGTAAATGATTGAGCCACTGCTTTTTCGAAATGCGGACAAATCTGGCGCATCTGCCACGCCGTTGCAGTAATAGCCAACGTTTGACAGGCTTTTTGCAACAGGAAAGGGTAAATTTGCAACTTGCAAAAAGGTAATTCCGCCTTTTGCAGATTTGGATGAACTATGGAAAAAATAGCGTGGAAAGTAGATGGAATGACCTGTGCCAACTGTGCGTTGAACATCAACAAAACATTGGAGAATAAAGGCATGACCAATATTTCGGTGAATGCCATTAGTGGGGAGGTGAGCTTTGAAACGGCCGATGCAACCGTAGAATCAGAATTGAAAAAGAAAGTAGAAGGATTAGGCTACAAAGTGTTTAGTGGAGAGCATGCCCATGCACAAACCCATGAACATAACGGCATGAGTAAATACATGCTGCGATTTTGGATAAGCCTGCCCTTCACATTGCTGCTCATGCTGCACATGATTCCCGGTGTGCATTTGCATTGGCTCATGCAGCCATGGGTGCAGTTTGGATTGGCATTGCCCGTATTCCTGATTGGCATGGAGTATTTTGGTAAAAGTGCTTTCAATTCTATTCGTGGCGGTGTACCCAACATGGATGTGCTCATTACCATTGGTTCTTTTTCGGCATTTGCATATAGTACGTATGGGTTGTTTACTCCCAAGCCCGAAGACTTCCTGTTTTTCGAAACGGCTGCCAGCATCATCACCATCGTATTTTTTGGCAACTGGCTGGAAGATGTGAGTGTGAACCGTACCCAAAAAGTGATTAAAGAACTCACCAAAACGCAGGTAGTAAAAGCCAACATGATTGCCTACGACGATCAGCATCAGGAGCAAGTATTTGAGGTGGATAGTACGGCTTTGCGTACCGGGGATTTGATTTTGATACGTACCGGTGAGCAAGTACCCGCCGACTGTAAAATGCTGAGTGGTGAAGCTGATGTGAGTGAAGCCTTGTTGAGTGGTGAAGCCACACCCGTATTGAAAAAACAAGGGGATGTATTGGTGGGTGGCAGTGTGGTGGTGAATGGTAACCTGAAAGCATATGTAACGGCGGTGGGTAAAGACACGGTGATGAGCGGCATTCAGGAAATGATGAAGAAAGCACAAACGGAAAAACCACCGGTGCAACAGTTGGCCGATAAAATCAGCGGCATCTTTATTCCCATTGTATTGGGCATTGCCTTGCTAACCTTGCTCGGCAACTTCTTCATTGGCGATCATACATTCAAAGAAAGTTTGATGCGCTGTGTAGCCGTGTTGGTGATTGCTTGTCCTTGTGCCATGGGCTTGGCTACGCCGGCCGCTATTGCAGTAGGCCTTGGCCGTGCAGCCCGCTACGGCATTTTGTATACCGATGTAAAACGCATGGAGCTGTTCAAAGACATTCGTCAGATGGTGTTTGATAAAACAGGAACCCTTACATCGGGCAAGTTTTCCATTGCAGCATTTGCAGCACTCGAAGGCGATGAAACCGCATTTAAAAAGCTGGTGTTTTCACTGGAAAAATTTTCAAATCACCCCATTGCCAAAAGCATTGCGGATGCCTGGCGCAGTAAGGATGCATTTCGCTTACATGATGTAGAAGAAGTAAAAGGCGAAGGCATGAAAGCGGCCGACACCGATGGTAATGTGTACCGCATTGGTTCAGCCAAAATCTTGAGCGAAGCCCCTGCACAACTCCATAGTTTGTATGTCACTAAAAACGATGTGCTCATTGGTTGGTTAGATATTGAAGATGAAATTAGGCCCGAGGCAAAAGACGTCATCAACTATTGCAAAGCACAAGGCATTACTACCATTTTGCTGAGTGGCGACAGTGTAGAAAAATGCGCCATTGTAGCTAACGCACTGGGTATTGATGTAGTGCATGCTGCCAAAAGTCCTGCAGAAAAATTACAGATCATTGATGAGCTGGTGGCAGCCAAACCAACCGTGATGGTAGGCGATGGCATCAACGATGCACCGGCTTTGGCAAAGGCCACCATCAGTGTATCATTGAGCGAAGCATCGCAGCTGGCCATACAAAGTGCGGGGGTGGTGCTTACCAGCCACGGACTGAAAAATCTGCCCAAAGCGATGCAGCTGGGTAAGCTTACGTATGGTACTGTAAAGAGCAATTTGTTCTGGGCATTTTTCTACAACAGCATTGCCATTCCCGTAGCGGCATTTGGCTTTTTGCACCCCACACTTGGTGCCCTCATTATGGGCGGCAGCGATGTGGTGCTGGCCATCAACAGCCTGTGGCTGGGCGTAAGAAAGTTGAAGTAGAAGTAGAAGTTGTAATTTGTGAGCAAATGAATGGTATGGTGATTGAAATCAAAAAGAAGTATTCAAAGAAAAAGAAAGCCGCTTTGATACAACAAGCTGTTGCTATGCAGCAGCAGTTGGGGAAGCAGAAAAAAACGCTGGCGGATTTCTTTGGTGCGGAGCCTCAAGAAACCAATCCTCTTGCGTATCAAAAAAAAGTAAGAAATGAGTGGAAGTAAATTTCTTGCCGACACCAACATTTTGCTCTACATATTGGATGCTAATGAAGCTGTTCCAATTTTTTTTGGAAGTTGAATTGTAAATGCCCGAAGATTCTTTGAACACTCTCTGATTACATGTCCGCTGCCATTCAATCCATTTTACAATCCACTTTCGGGTACGATCAGTTTCGGCCGGGGCAGCAGGCCATTATAGAATCGGTACTCGATTGCAATGATACGCTGGCACTGCTGCCAACAGGTGGCGGTAAATCGGTTTGTTATCAGGTGCCGGCCTTGGCTATGCCTGGTATTTGCATCGTTGTTACCCCGCTCATAGCCCTCATGAAAGACCAGGTGCGACAACTGCACCGGCGCAATGTATCAGCACTGGCTATCCATAGCGGCATGGCTTTTTTCGAAGTAAAAAAGGCACTGGAAAATGCAGCCAGTGGTCACTTCAAATTTTTGTATGTATCGCCGGAGCGGTTGCAAACAAATCTCTTCAAAGAGTACCTGCCCGCCATGGACATCAACCTGATAGCTGTGGATGAAGCGCATTGCGTATCGCAATGGGGCTACGATTTCAGACCCTCTTATTTGCAGATTGCACAACTCCGCGAAGAGTTGCCTACCGTGCCCATACTGGCACTCACGGCATCGGCTACGCCCACCGTGCAGCAAGACATTATGGAGAAGCTGCAATTCTCCATGGCCCGAAAACATTTTCAGCAATCTTTTGCCCGGCCCAATGTATCGTTCAGTGCTTTTGCGCTGCCGCAAAAAATAAACAAGTTGCTGCAGGTGCTGCAGTCGGTGCCGGGTACGGCATTGGTGTATTGCCGCAACCGAAAACGTACCCGTGAAATAGCAGAGTTATTGCAGCTGCAAGGCATTGCATCCTCCTACTATCATGCCGGATTGAGCAGCGAAGAACGCAGCAGCCGCCAAGATGCCTGGATTCAAAACAAAGTGCGGGTAATGGTGTGCACCAATGCTTTTGGCATGGGTATCGACAAGCCTGATGTGCGGGCTGTGATACACATGGATGTGCCCGATAGTTTGGAAGCGTATTATCAGGAAGCGGGGCGTGTGGGCCGCGATGGCAAAAGAGCTTATGCCGTGTTGCTGTACAGCCAGGAAGAGCTGGACAGGTTGCAACAACTACCCGAGCAAAAGTTTTTGCCCATTGCACAAATACAAAACATTTACCAGCAGATAGGCAACTATTTGCAGCTACCTGTAGGGCAGGGTGAGCAACAATATTTCGGGTTCGATTTGACCCGTTTTTGCGAAACCTTTCAACTGGATGCTACCCAAGTGATGCATGCCCTGCAAACCTTGCAAACCGCCGGCTACGTTAGTTTTGCCGAACAGGTGTTCATTCCAAGTCGGGTGCAAATCACCGCAGGCCGGTCGTATCTCGAACAGTTGGAAAACGACAAGCCTGCACTGGAGCCACTCATCAAACTGCTGCTGCGTACCTATGAAGGCATCCTCGATTTTCCGGTGAGTATCCGCGAAAAACAACTCGCTTCGTATTTACGCATTTCGGTAGAAGCAGTACAACAGCAATTGAAACAACTGGCAGGCTATCAGGCATTGGAATACGAACCCTTGCGGGATACACCACAACTGTATTTTTTATACAACCGTGTACCCGCAGCACAGGTGGTGATTGATGCGGCATTGTATGCGCAACGCAAGGCTTTGTACAAAGCGCAGATTGCAGCGATGCTGGAGTATGCACGGGCGGAGCAGCAATGTCGGAGCAGCATTATCCGTCGGTATTTTGGCGATACCGATATTACAGATTGTGGTATTTGTGACAACTGCCTGGCGGCAAAGCAACAACCCGCCAGCAACGAAGCTTTGCAAACAGCTAAAGCCAGCATTGTAGCGCTGTTGCAAAAGCCTGTAACCTCATTGCAGTTGCGCCGCAGTTGTCTGCACATCAGCAGCCAGGTATTTGATGCCGCCCTGCAGCAATTGCTGGAAGAAGAATTGATTGTGCAAACAGCGGATGGCAGTTTTGTACAGCGGTAAGTCTTGATCATCCTCATTCATTTTTATTCAACCCGCTGCCACATCTTTGCCACATGGATGCCGCCAAACAACAAATGTTTATCAACCGCCTGAGCAAGGTGTACAAGCATGTGGGCAAGCTGGCCCGCAAGCAGCAGGTGAGTTGCTACCGGGTGTACGACCACGACCTGCCCGAATTTCCGTTGTGCATAGAGTTTTATGGCGACAACCTGTACATAGCCGAATACAAACGCAACCACGGCATGACCGATGAAGCCCACGACGATTGGATGGAAGCTTGCATCGAAACCATTTGCAGCATTCTGAGTGTGCAAAAGGAAAATGTGTTTTTGAAATTGCGCCAACGCAAGCCGGGCCGGTTGGGCCAATACCAGAAAGTGGATGCGCAGCAACATGACCCGATAGCTATCGGGTTCGCAGTTTCAGAAAACGGATTGCAGTTCATCGTCAATCTCAGTGATTACCTCGATACCGGTTTGTTTCTCGACCATCGGCTGACCCGCCAAATGGTGCGGGAGCAATGTGCGGGCAAAAGGGTGCTGAACTTGTTTGCCTACACCGGATCGTTTAGCGTGTATGCCGCTGCAGGTGGCGCCAGCTATGTAGAAACCGTGGACCTCAGCAAAACCTACCTGGCATGGGCCGAACGCAATTTGCAACTGAATGGTTTTACTGATGAACATAAATACAAAATCGTTCATGCTGATGTGTTGCAGTATTTGCAAAGCATTCCTGCGCAATCTTTCGATTTGATAGTGATGGACCCGCCTACGTTTAGTAATAGTAAACGCATGGAAGATTTTCTCGACATACAGCGGGATCATGTGCGGCTCATCAACCAATGTATGCAGGCGCTTACGCCGGGAGGCGTGTTGTACTTCAGTACCAATTTCCGCCGTTTTCAACTGGCTGCTGATGAGCTACAGGCGGCACACATCAAAGACATTACCCGTGCCACCACGCCATTCGATTTTGAAGGCAAATTGTTTCGCTGGTGCTATAAGCTGCAGAAGGCGGAATGATGAATGGGGAATGATGAATAAGGAAGTAGGTAAAGGCAACTATTGAGTAAGGATTAGACAAGGCAAAGTGTAGTTAGATATCACTCGTTTTCTATTTTTCGAAATCTTCGAAATAGCGAAGTACTGATTGTTTAATTGAAGACATACCATCCCATCTGCCATTGAATTTTCCAATCAACTTCATGTTACTGTCTATCAGATAGTATCGCGGTATAGCATAGACACCTAGCAAGCGGTCCATCTCATAAGCTTCTAATTGACGACCATGATTCCAATCTTTCAGACCGTCTTCTTCAATTGCTTTCGCCCATTTATCATTATCCTTATCTATGGACAGACTGAATATAGAGAAATTATAATTTTTAAAATGCTGGGCCAGTTTTTTGAGTTCGGGGCTATTATCCCTGCAAGGAAGACACCAGCTGGCCCAGAAATCTAATAAAATCAGTTTACTATTCGACTTTGCTTTACTAAATAACTGCAACGCTCCATTGGGCAATAAAATTTTAAAATCAGGTATTGTATCTCCAACAGAAAGTATTTCATCCAGCTCTATTTTTCGGAATATTTCAATAGCATCTTTATTTGATTGTAAAGCAGCTGGGATTCTTTCAGCATTTGTGTAGATATACTTATTAGGAAGACTAGAAAAATAGTAATTAAACAATGCCAATGCCTTGGGCAAGTGTATGCTGTCTCTGATAAAAAGAGTATCTTTTGTTAATTTAGAGACTTGTTTTGCTAAAGCACTCACCTCTGTATCTTGAGCTTGCGAATTAAGATGGCACAAGGCAATAAGGTTGAAAATAGCAGTACGTAGAAGTAAGCCTGAAATCATACATAAGAATTTAAAAAAACCTTTGAATCTACTTAGGCATTCAAAGGCTTAAGTTTAGTGAATTAGCTGGCTAAGCAGCGATACATTTTTTGTGAAGGATCGTCAGGTCAAGTTGCTTCTTTACATTTTTTTCCATCGTTACAGCTGTCATCGTCAACACATGCCGATTCGCAAGAATAGAGTCCTGGAACTGTGAGCTCATTTCCTGCCATTACTTTTTCATCTCAGCCCGGCTGAGTTTGCCCTGCACATTGGCGAGGGGCATTGTTTTTGTTTCCATGGTGTTTGCCAATTTAAACGGTTTTTAAAATAGGTGGATACCCCGGTAGTTTAGGCCATACAGGGTCGTGGGCCGCCGGGCTTTTTCAGCATGGGCACTAGTTAGTCCTGTAGAAAATGGATTAATCATGACAAACGTGTTAGTATGCTGCTTACCACACTCCGTTTTGCTACGCAGGTACTCCATGCTCACACTTCGCCCCAGTGCTTGGCCGCCATTCGCATGCAGGTAGGGCCACTATCCATGGCATCGAGCTGGCGGTAGTGGGGGAAGGGCATAAAATTGTTTTGGCAAAGCATTAAAATCTTATTGAATCACGTAAGCCTTGCCCAATCCACAGTACTTTGCCTTGGGGCGTAGTGTAAACAACCGTTGGATATACGCCTATTGAGAATATTTCTCTCAGGCTACAAGCTGAAGTAGTTCTTAAAGGTTCAAAATAAGCCTGTTCAAACTGAAATTTGTTTAGATACGTTGAAGCATCTTTAAATGTATGTTCATTGGCTACTACATAGCCTTTCCATCCCTCTGGCAGATATTTATAATACTCTTCTACCTGAGGTGTAAGAACTCTGCATGGTGCACACCAAGACCCTGTAAAATAAAAAACTAAACTATCGGTCCCGCCGAATACAAATGGCTTTTCTGTTTTTAAATGTTTAGCAATAAGTGTGTCGCATTCAGCAATCAAATTTTCACTAACAGATTGATGTACAGATTTTACAGAAAAGAACAACTGATTGTGCTTAAAGTTAAAACTATCAGGAATAACAGTAAGAGACATCTCTTCCACATTCCACGATTTCTTTTTTATTAAAAAATCGAATGCATTGATGTAAGAAACTAACTTGCCCCTATCAGTATTATTTATTCTTAATAAATTGAACATGCCCATTTGTTGGTGTTTCATGGAGTAGTACTCAAATAACGAAAGCGCAGGTGTGAAAGGGTATAATTGAATGGCCATTTGCATTGTGTGGTTGTTCAACTCAATTTGACTTGCAGCTTTATATCCCGCAATTAAAGATGCATTGATAATGATGTTATCTTGTCTCTTATCAGCAAAAGAATATTGAAAAGTTGGCTGTACGAAAATGTAAAATGGAGGATGTAATAAAGAATCGGTTATACGATAGGAGTGTAGTGAGACTTGAATTACTTCACCTCCAATTCTTTCTCCTGTCATAGCTTCAGCTAATTCTTCTGGAAGATTTATCTTATAGGGAACTTCATCATTATAATGCCCATCATAGTTTGTGTCAAAAGCCATCCAGTAGCTTGTGCCGTCATAGCCAGTTAAAATGCTAAAGATTACTTTATTCGCTTTAGTAGTATCTGTTAGTACAAAATATTGTTCATAATAATGATTCAATGTCAATGAATCACCAATTGTGATGGAATTCTTTTGAATTGGTACTGGATTATTTACAGATCTATGAAATACAGATCTAGCAAATAGAGATGGATCGGGTCCATAGGTATGTAGAAATAAACTTTTCTGAGCGTTGATTTCTTCTGCTATTAGAATAGTTAGAAAAACAATGGCAAAACGCATATAGGGTATTTACTATGTAAATCAATAAAAGCCAATTGAAAATAAAAGTCTTATGAATAGATATAAAAGACCATTTTCAATTGGCTTATTTTAAAAGGAAAAATTTACTTTAGTTTGGGGCATTTGTCAATCCACAACTATGATGAGTTTGTTCTCCTGTGCTTTTGTTGACACAAAATACATCTCCATAGCCACTATCAGTACATTGTGAATTGTCCGGATTGTACCAAACACATACAGTTTCTCCAGGTAAAAAGCAATTTGCGCAAGCCATTGCGCCTGCCATAATGTTTTTCATCTCAGCCCGGCTGAGTTTGCCTGCTACAGTAGCGAGGCTCATTTTTTTTGTTTCCATGGTTTTTACCAATTTAAACGGTTTTAAAATAGGTGTTTACCCCGTTAGTTTTTGGCCATACAGGGTGCTGGGCCGCCGGGCATTTGCCATGCATTGCAAATGAGTGCTTACCGGGCTTTTTCCACAGGGCACTACTCCTGCAGAAAATGAAAGACCATGTCATCAAACGCTGCATTGCAGAGCTAACGGTTGCAGGTTGGTGCTATGCATGCGTTGGTTAAATGTCGATATAAAAAATCATTCATCATAACCGGAGCGGGCATGTAAACTGTACATTACCTACACCTTATGTGTAGGTAATGCACATGCAGTTGTGTTGTGAAAGGTTGTTTTGTAGATGCTTCTGATAGTTGCTTTCATTTGTTCAATAAAGTGATGAGTGCAAAGTGTTACAATGCATATTTGTACATCTGCTATGAAGGATGAAAACAGCAATACTTTACAGGGAGCAAGATGCATGAGGATATTTATAGCACATAACGAATGAGTTATCTCCTTACTGCTTTATCTATGCCATCCAGCAGCCGCTGAAGCAAGCGCCTGTTGTCGGTTACAATGTCTACCTGTGCTTGCAGGCCATGCCGGTAGCTGAGGACAATCTGCTTGTCTGTTACCAGGCCATTGGGCAGTATTAACTTTCCTAAATAGCCACTATCGGTGGGCAGTGTATTAATGCCGGTAAGCAGAGCATCTACAGTGCCAAATTCTTCATACGGGTAGGCGGTAAACCGCAGCCTTGCATGTTGGCCAATTTTTAGTTTGCCAAAGTTGTATTGTGAAAGCGTGGCCGCCACATAATAGCCCGCATTGGGCGGTACAATACTACCTATGGATTGGCCTCGCTGCATGTTGGTGCCTGCTTGCAAAAAGCCATTCAGCGACAGTCGACCATGGCACGGTGCAACAATCAGGTATTGCTGCTGCCATGCGGCCAATTTGGCCAGCCACTGCTGTAGAGCTTGCCTGAAAATTTCCGTTTGTTGGGCTATCTCATTGTTCAGTTGGGCTATTTCTTTTTGCTTATCGTGGGCCTGCATGTTGTTGTTGAGAAGTGCTGCCGAAAGCTGCGGGCCTTGCAGTTGTTTGTTTACCCATTTGCTCTGCTCGTTGCGAAACTCCACCGGCGCTATTACCTGCTGGTTGGCCAATTTGTTGCTGGCCGCAAAATTGTCGGCAGCCAGGGCAATATCTTGTTGGGTAAGTTGCTGCTGCTGTTGCAGTATTTTTTGCTGTGCTTGTAAAAAAGCAACGTCTTGACGAAGCATCTGCATTTTTTGCTGATAGTACCCCTGCTGCAAGTATTGTGTAAAGGTTTGTAACGCAGCCATCAGTTGTTGAAAATCGGCCTGCACTTCACCCATGCGAAAGCTGCCCGCTATTTCTTGGAATTGATGGTACCAATGCAGCGCTGCTGTAGGGTTGGCATTGGCCATTTCATGGTGCAGGCTATCCGTCATTTGCTGCAAGCGCAAAAGGTGCTCATAATTTGCAGTGCTTTGCATGACCGCTATGAGCTGGCTTTGAGGCACACTATCGCCATCGGCAAAAAAGAGATGCTGCAAGCGGCCATCGGTACGCACCACCAGCTCCTGCGGCGAATGCGTGGCCATAAGCATACCCGTAGCCTGCACCCTGTCGGGATAGTGTATGAACCAGGTAGCGGCCAGTAGTAAGCCCAGCAATGCCCCAAACAACACGATACCCCAGCGTACCAACCAGGGTGGCCGGTGGCTCAGCAAGGCCGTAAACGAAGCTTCCATCGCCGGTGCGGTATGCACGGCCGGGGCGGCCTGTAACGGACTTTCTGTATCGTGGTTATTCGTTGCCAAGTTCTAATTGGTTTTTTACCAGTTCATAATATCGGCCCCGAAGGTTTACAAGGCTTTCATGCGTGCCTTCTTCCGCTATGGCTCCTTTGTGCATCACTACTATTTTATGGGCATGCCTCACCGTGCTCAGCCTATGCGCTACTACCAGCACCGTTTTGTGGGCACAAAACCGTTGCAGGTTTTCTACAATTACTTTTTCATTGTTAGCATCCAGCGAGTTGGTGGCTTCATCTAAAAAAATAAACTGCGGCTGCTTGTACACGGCTCTTGCCAAAGCCAACCGTTGCCGCTGGCCGCCGCTCATGCCTACCCCTTCTGCCCCCAGCTTGGTATAAAAGCCAAGTGGCAAGGCTTCTATATAGTCGAGTATATTGGCTATTCTGCAGGCTTCCAGCACCCGTTCCATATCTACCGGTTCTTCGGTTACGGTGATTTTTTTGAGAATGGTATCGTTGAATACATAGCTATCCTGCATGACTACCCCGCAGCGGCTGCGCCAATACCTTGGGCTAATGCTGCTAAAAGCGGTAGCGCCAATGGTAATGCTGCCGCTGTACGTTTCATAAAAGCGAAGCAGTAGCTTGAGCAGGGTGGTTTTGCCGCTGCCACTCAGGCCTACTATGGCGGTGGTTTGCTGTGCCGGTATGGTAAGCGATAGCTGGCGTAGCACCGGCTCATTGCCCGCCCCGGGATAGGTAAAACTGAGATTATTGATGTGGATGCTGTGCTCTTGCGGCAGCCGGTGTTGAAATTGCCTCGCTGCAGGTTCTTCATCGGGCAGTACTTGTATATCGTTCATGCGCTCCAGTGATATGCTGGCATCTTGCGCCTGTTGGGTAAAGCCAATGAGCTGCTCAATGGGAGCGTTGAGCTGACCAATGATGTACTGTACCGCCAGCATTACCCCCAAGCTTAGCTTGCCCTCCACCACCTGCTGCGCCACCAAAAAAGTGATGAGGATGTTTTTGCCCTGATTAATGAACAAGGCGCCAAACTGCTGATACTGGTTGAGCGACAGGCTTTTGAAATTGAGCCGGAATACCGCCGCCTGCAAGCCCTCCCATTTCCAGCGGAAACTGTGCTCGGCGTTGTTCAGCTTTATCTCCTGCACCCCATACACCAATTGCATGCTGGCATTGCTTTCACGGGCCATAATGGCAAAGCGCTGATAATCGAGCCGGCGCCGAAAACGCAAAAACAAGCGAATCCATAAAAAGTACAATACACTACCTGCGGCAAAAATCATAAATATTTGAGCGTTGTATTGCAGCAGCACTACCGAAAACACCAGCAAATTAAAAAGGCTAAACAGGGTACTCAGTGCAGTGCCGGTGAGAAACTGCTCTATCCGCTGCTGATCGCTGAGGCGTTGCAAAATATCGCCGGGGTGCTTGGTATCGAAAAAATGAATGGGCAGGCGCAGCAGCTTGGCCCAAAAAGCACTCAGCAATTGCAGGTTTACCCGTGTGCTTACATGCAGCAGTATGCGGCTGCGGATGAACTCTACCAGTGTTTGGCTGAGCAGCAGCATAAGCTGTGCCGCTAAAATAATTTGGATAAAATGGAGGTTGCGGGTATTGATGCCCGTATCTACCAGGCTTTGGGTAAGAAAAGGAAAGATGAGCTGCAACAGGCTGCCCAATAGCAGGCCCAGCCCCACTTGCAACAGGTAGCGGCGGTACCTGCCCAACTGCTGCACCATGTGCCACCAGCCAAATACCTTGGGGGCGGCTTGCTCCTCCGCCGCATCATCTTCTTGGTGGGTATGCAAGGCGGGGGTAGCCTCCAGCAGCAAGGCAATGCCTTTGGCCTCTGTGCCCTCTTGGGTGCTGAGCCAGTGCTGCTGCAGTTGTGCATGGCTCAGCAACAGTAGCCCCTTGGCCGGATCGGCTATTTGCACCTGCCCCTTTTTGGTGGCCGGCGTAAGCACTACAAAATGGTGCTGATCCCAATGCAAGATGGCGGGCAGTGGCGCCTCTTGCAGCAACTGCTGCAGGGTAAGCTTGGCCCCTACGGCATGAAAGCCCAATGCCTCTGCCGCATTGGCCAAGCCCAGTAGGCTGGCACCCTGCTTGCCATACTCCGTTTTGCTACGCAGGTACTCTAAGCTTACACTACGCCCATAATGCTTGGCCACCATGCGCAGGCAGGTAGGGCCACAATCCATGGCATCGAGCTGGCGGTAGTGGGGGAAGGGCATGGGGTTATACGATTACTATTGAGAGCTATCATTCGAATTATGAAATGACTGGATTGAATATACGAGCACAGGTTTTTTATGATAATAGCTTTAAAGCAATCATTTGCCTGTTTTTTTATAACTCTCTGATAGTAATGTTGCTAACTCCGAAATAGAAATATTTTTTTTAAGTATCACTCCATCACTGTTTAGCAAGAAGTTTGTAGGGAAGGAGTTGATTGCAAGTTGTGTTGTAGTCTTACCACTTTTATCCAATAAGTGTAGCCAATTAAGAGACTCTTTATGAATTAAATTGCGCCAAGTGTCAATTTTGGATTCTTCATCAATAGAAATTCCGATGATTTGAAAACCATATTGTCTGTATATTTTGAATAAGCGCTTAAGTTCTGGAAACTGCTTTCTACAAGGCATACAATCTGTAAACCAAAAGTCAACCAAGGTAAATGAACCCCCTAGTTTAGGTTTATCTATAACTGTAATTTCTTCCTGTATATTTTGAAATTGAAGTTCTGGAAAAACCGAATTAATGCTAAGCAATTCACTTGCAGATAGATCTTGTAAAAAGATCAATCCTATTGGTGAATTTCGAATTTCAACAGGGAACTTATTGAAAATGCTTCTGTAAGAACTGTTATGCCCAATATTCTTGAGTCTCTCAATCATTTTCCATAAGGTTACATGAGAGTTTGGATGTAATTCTGCATATAATTGAAATAATGAGTCTGACTGATGCGATAACAGCTTTTGCTTCGCTTCAAATTCAAGAAGAACTTCTTTAGGTAACTTGCCATCATAATTATTGTAAATAACTTCTTCGTGTTCGTAAAATCTATTTACATCTTCTATAAATCGTTTAAAAAAAATATTGTATTCATATTTCATTTCGTTTTGACAGAGAGAGTTAGCAATTCTTGGAGAAATATGCTCGTCAATCGAATCAATTTCTATAAAAACATTCTCTCCATTAACGAAAACAAAATCTGTTGCCCCACTGGAAAGATTACTTTGAATATAAAATCTGTAAGCGTATGTATCATTATCATGTATTCTTCTAAACTTGAATAATCCATTTTTTATTATTGCAGAATCTTTCATGAAATTAGGGCCATAGTATTTTGCTTCATTTATCACAGGTAATATGTAAATCATTCCAGAATCGACATTACTTACATAACCCTCAATTGTATAATCTAATGGTTGAGAAATGCTTAAAGAGAAATTCAAAAAGTAAACCAGAAGTATCAGTATTTTTTTCAAGTCGAATATTTTTAGTTTCTAATATTTTTATCGTTGACTTATTCTCTCCCCATCTAAATAAGGGGAGTTTCATTCATGCTTATAATGAAACTCCCCAATAGAATTAACACATGAGGGGCTTTGCACAAACCTTTAGCTCAACACAAGATGGTGAACTTCTGCATACTTTGATGCCGCATTGGGAATCACTTGTACAGGCATTGCAAATTGGCTTAAGATCGTCTTCAATTGCCATGTCTTCGATTCCTCCCATTACATTTTTCATCTCAGCCCGGCTGAGTTGGCCTGCTATAGTAGCGAGGCTCATTTTTTTTGTTTCCATTGTGTTTAATATTTATTGATTTAGTAAAAGTTGATTTCAGGTCTCTTATCATTAGAGTACCAAGTATTTCAGCTTAAGTTTTCAAAAAAAAGATCTGGTAGTAGATCATGTGCATTGACCAATAGTTATGATGTCTGATTATTCTATTAATAATTTTTCAATGAATTGAATTAATCCTTCCTTGTCGCTCGGTTCGAAACCGCTAAATGAGGCCACCCTGAAGTTTTTATCTACAATTACAATACGGGGTAATGAGTACAATTGATATTCAGGGATAGCATACCTGTTTATAATCCAAGTATTTTTTCCAAGATTATATTTTGATACTGCCGATTCCCATTTAGCTGTATTCTCATCTATAGAAACAGATTGAATGACTACGTTACTGTCATTGATAAAGTGTTGTTTAATTGCCTCAATTTGTGGAAATGCTTGAATACAAGGGCCACACCATGTAGCCCAAAAATCGAGTAAGATGACTTTACCTTTTAAATCGCTTAATTTAACCGACTTTTTATTAATGTTGAGTGCTGCAAAATCTTGGGCTTGACTCCCATTTGCGAAAATTGATTTTGACTTTAGAAATTCAAGTAATGGGTAACGATATTCTTCTTTAACTATTAGGTTAATACGATCATTTATCTTTTCAAAGTCAGCATTTTCATACTGGTAATTCATGTCTGCAAAAATTGAACTAGCCGTAATCCATTCTTTTATAGTTAAAGAGGATGTGCTAGCAGAGTCTTGCTTATTGTATTTGATTACATACCCGGCAATTTTTTGATAAACTACAAGATCGAGATAGTCACTGTTGACGAATTTGTTAATGAACGGCTCTATTAGTTTACCAATTTGAGGCATAAACGTTTGTTGGAAGCGTTTACTCGAGTCCATAGATAACTTGTGTCTCTCTGGATAAAACCAAGTTAAACTCACTATACTGTTGATGATATCTGCTTTTATTCTGGCTTCTTCAAGCTCAATAAATAAAGGGCTAGCATCTGGCAGGGCTAATAAACTTTGATGCCTTTTTTTGCCATAATCAACGAAAGCGTCAATTGTCTCATTAACTGTAGATTTTATTAAACTAGAATATTCACAATAGGAGCCTGCTTTTGGGAAGGCTGTATTTTTTAAATAATCATTTAATTTCCAATTACTCCCTTCAAACTTTGCCTTTTCAGGAAGATTGAAGTCGATTTGTACATTTATGTTATCTCCAGGGCTCAAATAAATAATATTTCTGCCTAGTCGAAAATATCCTGGACTTTTTACATGTGTTTTGATTGAAAAATTCCCAAGACTATCTGGCAAAAAATAACGTTCAGGATTAGATGCGGAAATCCTTCCCACTGCAGACATATCCTCCAATTCAATTTGATTGCTAATATTGACTATGTTCCCCTTGATAATTACATTATCTATATTCTTTTGTCCAAATGATGAAATAGACCATAGTGGAATTATGGCTGTTACTTTTAAAAAAATCAGTATTAATTTTTCTTGCATGGAGTATCTTAATATTAAATGAACACTTCGACAAATCATTTGTCGAAGTATTCATTAATGACTAATAAAGGAAACAAGCCTTGATTGATTTCCCACCACATGTTCCTGTTGTACACTTTCTATCTCGTGGACAATCAGCTGTTGTCAGGCAAGTATCGTTGCATTCAATTGTTTCATCCCCAGTATCTTCAAAAGATGAATTCCCTGCCATTACATTTTTCATCTCAGCCCGGCTGAGTTTGCCTGCTACAGTAGCGAGGCTCATTTTTTTTGTTTCCATTGTTTGTACAATTTAAACGGTTTTAAAAATAGGTGTTTGCCCCGGTAGTTTTGGGCCATACGGGGTGCGGGCCGCCGGGCAGTGGTTAGGGTGTAACCAAAGAGTGCTTCCCGGGCTTTTTTCCACAGGGCACTACTCCTGCAGAAAATATGATAGGTCCTCCAAATCGTACTCCGGCGGTAGCTCGTAGCCGTTGTAAAAAATGGTGGGGGTATAGCGTATATCATTGGCCTTGGTCCACTGCTCCATGGCGGTAATGGCCGGGGCAGCAGCAGCCACGGCGCCATTTAGCGGGTATTGGGTGGCAAAGGCTTCATAATTTTTTTGTGGCGGCAGGTACCAATCGTCCAATGCCTGCTGCACCTGCGCCTGTTCGGTAGCGGTTTGCGCTATGGCCATCAGGTGGCTGGCAGCGGTATGGTATTTTTCGCCAGGTACATTGGGCACCATAAACAGTATTTGCACTTGCAGGTTGGGGTGTCGGTGCAGCAGTTGCTCTATTTTGGGGTGCGCCTTGCTGCAGGGGCCGCACTAGGGGTTGCACACTTTTACGAGTTGATGGGGGGCATTGGCAGGGCCCAATACAATACCCAACCCATTGGTTGGGGTGGCTATGGCTTTTTGCTTGTGTAGCAGGCTGGTAAATACTTCGGGGTTAAACTTGAGGCGTCGGTAGGCCCGCTGCTCCCGCAGAGCGGTTTGGTGCCGCAGCAACCAGGGCTTGAGGCTGAGCCAGGCCAGCAGGGGGAGGATGTAGGCGGTGGTAAGCAGGAAAAGTGAATTGGGAATTAGGAATTGGGTGAAAGTTGCGGTTTGCAATTGAGGTAAAAAATGCCCTGCCCACAAGGCTACCGCTTGCAATATTAGTATGGCTTGCACCGCTAAGCAGAGCATGCACCACTGCTTAGCTATGCGCCACTGGTAGTAAATGCTAAACACGGGGTACAGCAACGCAGCGGCACCCAGCAGCCCCAGCCAATACAGTGCCCAGGGGGCTTGCACAGGCAAGGCGAGCAGCAATAGGCCACCTGCATAAAAGGCAAAGCCTATTTCGCTCCAGCTGAGCCAGCCAAACAGCTTGCTGGCGCTGCTATTGAGGATGGCGTTGCAATTGGTTTTAACAAGGCCGGTACACACTTTTTGCAGCAGTGGGTTGCGCTTGTCTATATCGTACCACAGCAGCATGAGGCTAACGGCAAGGCCTGCTAAGTACAATATAAAGATGGCGATGGTGGCTGCAATGGTGGCTCCGCCGCCTGACAGGTTCGCAGATCCTGTTAGGTGTTGCAGCCGTGGCCAACACAAGCCCCCCAAAGCAGTGAGGGCCAGCAGCAATGCTGCCATAGGCAGCGCCAGTTGCCAGCGGCGTTTGCTGGCAGCAGCGGCATAGTCGGGGTCGCCGCTTTGCGGGGTGGCTTCGGCTATCAGGTAAATACCCGTCCAGCGTTGCAAAAAGTCTTTCAGCGGTTCCTGATGCTGTTGGCGGTAGCTGTATTGGTAAAAGTGAACCGCATCATTGTGAACCCCCGTTACCACGGCCAAAGGCCGCTCCGGATGATTGGTTATTGCCAACAAGGGGTAATGAGTATCGGGCAATTGTTGGTCGGCAGCTTTGGCAGCCAGATGGGGTACATGCCATTGGTGCATGGCATCGCTAATGCTAAGCAGGCTGGGCCAGTCGGGGTGTTCTTCTAATTGCTGCTCTACAGTAAAGCTGTGTACTGGCACCTGGAGTAGCCGCAGCAGGCAGTCGGTAGCTTGTACATTTGGGTGTTGTAAGTGTGTCGTCAATTTGTTCATACAAAGCAACAATTTTCACAGTTCTGGAGTGATGCTGATAACCTACTGTGAATGTCAGGCATATAAGGAATACAACAGTCTTTTTAGGTATGCAAAAACTGTAGCTTATGTACACCTTAACTGTAGGTTACCTACAGTTGGTTTGACATTTGTCAAAAAAAGTATTGTAGTGAACGAACTTTTTTTTAAAACCAGCTATATTTATGCTATTACGCTCTATACACCTTACACTTTTCATCATGCACAGCGATGATATCCTGAAACAAATAGCTGCGAAAGTTTTACGTCGGTCACGTATTTCAGCAAAACTCAAAAGAGAGGCACTGGCAGCATCTCTCAATATTAGTAAAAGCGCCATAGATAAGATGGAGCAAGGGGTGTATCATATTAAACTGACGGACCTTATAAGGCTGGCTCCTATATTAAATATGTCAGCTGCCGAATTTGTGGCGCAAATAGAAGCTGAGCTAAAGCAGACGCCCCCCCCCCGAATCATACGGTTAAAATTCTTTAAAAGCTAAAAGGCTATTACAGCAACACTATTGTACTTTAGTTTTTTGTGCTACTTTCTTAGGGCATATTTCAAAATACCACCTACTTTATCCAAATCAACATCTAGTTCCTGCATCGAATTGTACAAAATATTCCAGGAGCTATCAACAAGCATATATTGTGGAATGGCTGCAATTGAAAACTGCTTTGTTATTGGGCTTTTATTCATTTTTACAGTATCGGTTAAATGTATCCAGTTTGAAATTCCGTAGTCATTAATCATACGGCGCCATTTTTCTCTGTTATCGTCTAGGTTGATATAAATAACGTTGAGGTCTTGCGCTTGGTATTTGTTTGCTATTGCTTTTACTTTTGGTAATAGTTCTTTACATGGGCCACACCATGTAGCGCCAAAGGCAATTAGAAAATATTGGTTAGGAAAACTTCGGATATCTACCATTTGACCCGACTCATTTTCAAGCAACACTGATGGAAACTGACTGTTTTTAAAAGTAAGCCGTCTTCGTTCAATTGCAGCTTTAAGTTCTAATCCAAGTGGTGTTTGCTGTAACGAATTATCTAACCGCGAAAGCATTACTTCGATTGAATCAGCTGGAATAATGTGTACAAATCTGCTGATGTATGCAAGTTCTAAGAGGCTGGCAAAATTTGCAGGATTTTCTGCTGTCAGCTTTAATCTTTGGTTCAGCATTGTTGGCTGAATGGTTTTTCCCTGAAGTTTGTCAAACTGTTTTTGTAAAGAATCTATGGATGACTGGTTCTTGCGGAATTGTATTTTCCCATTAATGATACCTATGTCGACAGTATTTTTTCCTTCGTGCAATAAAAAATACCTGTATCCTTTTTGGTTCCCATACCTCCAAGTTAGCTGTGCATGTACTGCTAAGTTTTGTATACTTCTTGTATACAAAATCCGTTTGTTTATGAGTTTTAGAGAGACAGTATCTGTATTCGGCGGATATATGGTTGGCTCATGAATACGTAATTGTACGTCAGAAACCTGTTTAAAGCCATTAAATGTGACTTCAATGCACATGCTATGCTGGGCTAATGTAGTATTAGTTAGAAAATGTAATAAGACAAGCAGCAGAATGAGAATAGACTTTGAAAAATATATTTTCATAAGATCAAATATTAAAGTGAATGGATAGCTCTGCTACCCATTCACTTTATTTAGTTATTGCACTTTTACGCACCTAAGCATCCCTCCCAAACAACACTTGAATTTGGGCCTACACAAACACATCTATCATTAGAATTCATTTGGCAAGTACCTGACACGTTTCCTGTCCCACTTTCGTAGTAGCTACAGGCTGTGCCATTTGCAGCGCATGGGGTTGCTCCTTCTCTTCCCGCCATTACATTTTTCATCTCAGCCCGGCTGAGTTTGCCTGCTACAGTAGCGAGGCTCATTTTTTTTGTTTCCATGGTTATTACCAGTTTAAAACGGTTTCTAAAATTGGTTTATTACCCTCGTATTTATGGCCATAAAGGGTACTGGGCCGCCGGGCATTTGCCATGCATTGCAAATGAGTGCTTCCCGGGCTTTTTTCCACAGGGCACTACTTCTGCGGAAAATGGAAGACCATCCTATCACACACTGCAATACATTGCTAACGCTTGCAGGTTGGTGCTATGCATGCGCTGCATAAATGTCGATATTAAAAATCATTCATCATAACTGGAGCGGACATGTAAACTGTACATTACCTACACCTTAAGTGTAGGTAATGTACATGCAGTTGTGTTGCGGGAGGTCTTTTACTGATGAATTTAGCATATTCCTTCCATTATAGCACAAAGTCCTTAGCGATAAATGTTGCAATGGGAACATGCAATTACGGTGCAGCTTGTACAACTACCCCAGCACAAAACTAGAATAGAGAAACGGTAGAAATGGCAATTTCGGTATGAGTAATGGGAATAAGAAATAAGAAAGTAAAGGAAGGAGAAGTCTTAAACGGGACAAGCACAAATCCTTTGTGCTCTTTGCGCCTTTGTGGTTCCTAAAAAATCTAACTAAAAATCTGATACACCAGCCAGCTCATGCTGTAGGCCAGCACGGTCATGTAGCCCAGTTGTATGGCGGGCCATTTCCAGCTTTTGGTTTCTCTTTTTACAATGGCAAGTGTACTCATGCACTGCATGGCCAGCAGGTAAAACACCATCAACGATAAAGCCGTGGCCAGCGTGTACACTTTGCTGCCATCGGCACGTACGGCCGATTGCATTTTGTTGCGCAGTGTCTGATCGTTTTCATCGGCATCGGCACCTACACTGTAGAGTGTGGCCATGGTGCCCACAAACACTTCTCGGGCAGCAAAAGAGGTAATGAGGGCAATCCCAATTTTCCAATCGTAGCCCAGCGGTTCTATCACGGGCTCAATCCATTTGCCCATTACACCGGCATAGCTGTTGGCCAAATGATCGGCCTGGTATTGCTTGTCTATTTCTTCGGCATTGGCATTGGGCTGCTGGCGCAGTTGTTCGTAGCGGGTATTGAGTTGCTCCATTTTTGTAGGCGGCCCGTAGGTGCTGAGCACCCACAGCACCAGGCTGATGATCATGATGATTTTACCGGCATCAAACACAAAAATGCGGGCCTTTTCTATCATGGTGTGGCCCACGTTTTTCCAGCGGGGAGCACGGTATATGGGCAGCTCCAAAATAAAGTAACTCTTTTCCTTGATGTTGATGAACCACTTGGCTATCCAGGCAATCATCAAAGCCATGGCCGTGCCAAACACGTACAAAAACATCATTACCAAACCCTGCAGGCTCAAAAAGCCGAGGAAGTATTTGCTAGGAACGGTCAGCGAAATGAGAATGGTAAACACTGGCAGTCGGGCACTGCAGCTCATGAGCGGCGTTACCAAAATGGTGAGCAGTCGTTCCTTGGTATTTTCAATATTACGGGCACTCATAATCGCCGGCACGGCGCAGGCAAACCCACTAATCATGGGCATCACACTTTTGCCGTTGAGGCCCACTTTACGCATCAGTTTATCGGTTAAAAAACTAATGCGGGCCATATAACCACTGTCTTCCAGCAGGGTTATCAGGCCAAACAAAATCATGATTTGCGGAATGAAAATGAGGATGCCGCCCAGGCCGGCCACCGCACCGTTGATGAGTAGGTCGCTCCACCAGGCTTCGGGCAATACCGAGCCCAGCCAGCTACTGATTTCGCCAAAGGTCCAGTCGATGGCATCCATGGGATAGGAGGCCAGCCAGAAAATACTTTGGAACAACAGGAACAATACGCTGATCAAAATGAGATAGCCCCAGGTGCGGTGCAACAGCAAATTATCGAGCCGCTCGGTAAACATTTTTTTGGCCAATGGGTCGGCTTCTACCACGGTCTTCTGCATAATCTGCCGGATGCGTTGGTAGCGGCCCATAATTTCTTCGGCCTGCGTTTTGGTGTGGTTAAACTGGTGGTCGGTTTCCACCTGTTCTATCTGTGCTTGCAATGCGGCGGGCAGTGCAAATTGTTCGTGATTGATGAGGTAGTGAATGGCCCGGTAATCGCTGAGGTCGGGCAGCAATTGCTGTATGGCGGCTACCGGTTCGGCGGCCAGGGCTGCGGTATCAAAAAAAGTTCTTGCCTGCCAATTGTCGATGTTGGCAGCCATTACTTCTATCGACCGCTTGAGGTGGTGAATGCCTTTTTCTTTGCGTGGATTGACGGGCACCACGGGTACACCCAATTCCAGCGCCAATCCTTTTATGTCGACCTGAGTTCCTTTTTGGCGGGCCAAATCCATCATGGTAAGGGCTACCACCACCGGTATTTTCAAATCGAGAATTTGAGAGCAAAACAGCAGGTTGCGTTTCAGGTTGCTGGCATCGGCCACCAGTATCACCATATCGGGTTGTACGTCTGTGTCTTGCTGTAGCAGCACTTTGTAGCTCACCCATTCATCGCCCCGCTTGGGGTAAAGGCTGTACGTGCCCGGCAGGTCAATAATATTGGCCACCATGTGTTCCGAAATCTGGCAGCGGCCTTGCTTTTTATCAACCGTTACACCCGGAAAATTGCCCACCTTTTGGTTGAGGCCCGTGAGGGAGTTGAACAGCGAGGTTTTACCACTGTTCGGGTTGCCCACCAGGGCTATGTTCAATACGGTATTTGCTGCTGTGCTCATCTTGGGGGCGCCAAAGGTAATTGCCTGCATCATACCCAACTTGCGAATAGGGGAAACGCAAAGTAGCAATGCGGAAAAATGACCATAAAAAAAGCCACCCGTGAGAGTGGGTGGCTTCGTAGTGAGTGGTTGGTGGGGGTGTGGGGTGAAAATCTTATCTGACTTATGGAGCTTCGAGGGCAAAAGCAGCCAAAGAGCCGGCATCCAATTCATTGAGGCGGCGGTAACCATCCGTATGCAGGGCTACTACCTGCAGGCTTTGTGCAAAGGCGGCTTTTCCTCCCGGCAGGCATGGGCCCATCAGTTCTGCAGGCGAAAACTCGAGGTCGGTAGGGCTGGTACCGGGGCGGTATACACCGGCACTATCCCGCACATATCTGCCCACAGGGCCAATCACCATGCCGCTTACTGATGCTGGTGTACCTGCGCCACCTACACCGGTATTGCCACGTACTACAGCAAAGCTAAAGTCGGCAAAATCGTTGCTGTGAAAGGCTTTGAACGAAATGGATATGTTCTTATCAGCAGGCCCGGTGTACTTAATAAACCCGCATGGGTTGGCCGTACGAACCGGCACGGTGCTAAGCTGTACCGGGTAAATGGCCGACTGGCAGGCATTGTTGTCTATCCGTACCACCATGTTGAAGCCATTGAAACCATTGTTTACACCTACCCATGGTGCCGTGGCATTTACGCTGTTGCCTTCATCGCCGGCTTTGGGTATCTGGAAAAATGCATCCGGCTTGTTTACCTGATTACCTGCATTGTCAAATACTTCCAGCCAAAACTCGTAAAGGCCATCGCCACTGAGGCTGCGGGTATCGAGGTTGCAGGTGTAAGTGTCGGTGCTATCCCAGCGGGCAGTGGCATCGCTTATACCACGGAAACCAATGGGGCTGGCGGGTGGTATAAAAAACAGCTCGGTGCCGGTGCCCACATTTACAGGGCCAAGGCCAATGCTCTGGCTGCGGAAATGGGTGTCGCCCAGGGCGTCTGTCCATTCGGTGGTGTAGCCTTTGGATATGCTGTCGCTCAGGTATATAACGGGGCCGGCTACGGGCAGCATGTTTTCATTGGCAACTTTGCGGCATGCCCACCTGAAATAGCTGGCACTTACATTGGGCAGCATGCTGCCAAACTTGATGATGAAATGCATGCGGCTGCTGCTGTGCGTAGTACCCAAGGGCGAACGGTGATCGGTGCCATATTTAAACAAGCCCATTCGGTTGAATGGCACACCCTGAATGGGCGTGTTGATGGCTTGCTGCTGTACATTCAAAATAGAGCTGGCACCAATACGGCGAACCCACAGGGCATCTTTGGCCATTACCATGCCACAACCGGGACGTACCCGTCCATCGCTTACCAAAATATTTACTTCTGTGCCACAGGCATAATCCCAATGGGTGTGGCAGGGAACAGACGGGCGGTACACAGTTACCCAGCTACCATCAATCAGGTACTCTACCCAGAAATACAAATCGGGTACATCGCCCCCCGACCAGTAAATGATGCTGGTATCGAAGCGGCCATTTTCATCGGTGTACACGGTTTTAATTTCATCGCAACGGTAGAGGTAAGGCCATATCCATGGTACCAGGCAGAAGTAAGGATGCAATACATCAATATGCTTGATGAGTGACTGACGAATGAGCTCTGTGTTTTTGCTTACCAGCACCCGTTTCAATTCATCATTGATGGGGGGCAATGCACTAAGCGGTGCAGATAACGCAGCTGAATTTATGCCGTCTGTGCCAACGGCAACTCTGTTTGGCCGGATCACATCGGGGCGAATAATGTCGGGTCGGAAAACATCCGGACGAAGGCGATCGAAAATAACCGGACCAATGGGGTCGATAGGAATGGGCGGCTTTGGTGGCCATGGTACTACCACCGGCGGAATGGGCGGGTTGAAAATGATATCGGGTATACGTACCAGAATATCATCGGGAATGCGGGGCAGTACCAGTGAAATTTTATCTACTTCACAAATGTGCACCCGTGCTTTGCACAGGGGCAGCTTTACTACTTTATCATCAATAATAAAGTTTTTGGCCACATTGCCCAGCACCCTGCAAAAGCGGAGTTTCCAGAATTTGAGCAAACTGTCGGGGATGGGTAGCAACTGAATATTCAGTTCTTTGTCCCATTTCAATACGGGCTTATAAGGCCGGTATTTTTCCAGTTCATCCAGTGTGGTGGCACGGGCTACCAGTTTGTCGAGGGTGGGTACAATTACAAGTTGCAGTTCATCCATCGGAAAGTCCACTTCTTTGAAGTCGGCCATTCCTTTACTGGTGATGGATGTTTTTTGTAACAGCTTGCCGCTGCGGTGAAATAGAAATGCAGAGAGTGCAATGGGCTCTGCCGGTTGGCTGTCGAAGCGTACCGGAAATGAGAGCATTTTCTTAGGCATGGTGTATCGGTTGAAAGTGTGAATGAATAGCTGGTGCATGTTGCCATGCACCAGCATGTTTCAATAGGGTGGTTGGGGTTAAGGGAGCTTAAGGAGGGCAGGGTTTTGCTAATGGTGTGGGTATTGATGTGTGGGCTGCAGCGTGTTGTATGCAATACAAAAGTATCTGGCAGTAGCCATGGCCACAACCGTATTTATACTGAAATTGGAGCAGTGTTCTACTTAAAATAACAGGGTATTTTGTGCAAGGCTCACAACGCCTTTTCCATAAACACAACGCCTTCCAAAGGATTGTGGTAGTAGGGGGAACAACGACTAAAGCCGAGCTGCTCATACAGTTGAATGGCGGGTTGCAAACGGTCGAGTGTATCGAGCACCATTTTTGTATAACCCATGTGCCGGCCCGCAGCTACAATGGCTGTGGCCAGCTGCTTGCCAATGCCCTTGCCCTGAAAAGCCGGCAATACATACAAGCGTTTCATTTCGCAAATACCATCTGCTTTTGTCCGAAGGGCTACACAACCTGCAATATCTTGTTTATAAAAAGCAAGCAGCAATGCACCATGTGGCGGTCCGTACATAGCGGGCAAATCGTTGAGCTCAGCTTCGAAACTTTGAAAGCATAAATCTACGTTGAGGTATTGCTGATACGCAATGAACAGATCTTTGGCCATGGCATACAACTCAGGCGTCATGGCCTGAATGAGGTTTGCTCTATCAGGCTTCGCTACTGGCATCGTGTAAATCCTTTTCGATGTTGCGGAGCTTTTCTTCACAAATGCGAATGAGTTGCTTGGCAGCTTTTACTTTAGCAGCCAATGCATCCAGCGGCAATGTTTCATCTTCTATGTCGCTGACGAGCTGTTGCAGTTCTTGCCAGGCCTCGTCGAAAGTGCGTTCATTCATGGTGGCGAATATCTGAAATGTGACTGTGAATGGTATTGTTTTTTAGTACCGTTTGCAGGGGTTTGTCCTTATCGAGTTGAGAGGCATCAGTAATGATGCGGTCGTTTTGCAGGAGCATGGCAAAGCCTCGGTTCAAAATTTTGTCGGGGCTTACTTGTTCAATCAGCCTGCTGGTTTGCTCCAGCAATACTTGCTGATTGCGCAGCTGATGTTGCCAGCTTTGTTTTACCCGCAGTTGCATTTGTTGCAGGGCATCATTTGCCATTTTCAATTGGTCTTTGCTGCTGCGGTCTATCAGTAGTTGCAGGTCGTGCAGTCTTTCTCGCTGGCGCTGCAAGCGGTGCGGCACCAGTAACGACAACTTTTGCTGCCAGTGTTGCAATTGCTGTTGTATGCCCGCCATGCGGTCTTCTACGGTTTCGGTCAGTTGCTGGTTCAGCTGCATCAAGTCGCTGTCGAACTGCAAGCTTACTGCTACAATGGCAGCGGCTACCTTGGTGGGTGTTTTAAATTGCCAGCCCATCATATCGGCAATGCTGGTGTTGCGGTCGTGCCCAATACCGGTAAACACGGGAATGGGAAACAACGCAATGCGGCGGGCAATATCGAAATGATCGAAAGCGGCAAAGTCGGTATTGCTACCACCACCACGTACAATGGCCACCACATCAAAAGAAGAAGCCTGCTGTCTTATTTCATCGAGCTGTGCAGTAATTTCTTGTACGGCTTGCTGGCCTTGTACACTTGCCGTAAATACCTGTACGTTAAAATTGTATCCGTAAGCATTGTGTTGCAACTCTTGTAAAAAATCTCGTTCCCCATCGCTGCCGGTGGCGGCTATAAGGGCAATGCGCTGCAATACTTTCGGCCACTGCAACTGTTTGTTGGCAGTAATGTAATCGCCATCTACCAGTTGTATTTGTGAAGGATACTGACGCAACAACAAATCGAGTGTTTGCTGTCGCTGCAGTTCTATTTGCCCGAGTGTAAAAGCACTGTCTATTTCGAGTATTTCGAGTTTCAATCCGTAACGGGGGTGAAAGCGAACAGCTACCCGACAACTGATTTCCAAACCATCGGCAAATGCCTGACCGGTGCGGCGTTCAAATTGTTGTAGCTCTGCAAATGCATTGGCCCAGAGCACTGCTTGCATTTCAGTTACAATGTGCTCTTTGTTTTTTTCGATGAGCTTGAGAAAACACCAGCGTTTATGGGCGTATTTTTTTACATCCGTTATTTCTGCTATTACCCAAAAAGTTTCCGCTTCAAAAACCTGTTCAATGGTTTCCTGAATGAGCGTAGCAAGAATGGATAATGGTAGCCTTCTGGTCATGGTGGTTCAAACCTACAGAAAAATGTGGCTGTACTCAGCCTTGCGGTACTAAGTGTAAATGTACCCAGCTAAAAATGGTCAATTCATTGGCATGCAGTGGCATTCGTTGCGAACTTACTTCTGTAGCCAGCACAGATAGCGGATACCGAAACACGGGGCCATCATAGCAAAAGGTATGGTACTCGCCATTTTCGCCACAGGCATCTATCTCTTTTGGCAATGTTGCAATGTTTGTATTGTCTAATGTTTTGCCAAGCCAGTGCTGTTCCATTTGGAGGGAAGCAATACAGCAAACGATACTTTTAAAACCTGCTGCAATGATTTCCTGTATAAGCAAGTTGGTAGGCTTTTGCCACAATGGAAAAATGCAATGCATGCCCAATGGGTGCAATAATTGTTCTCTGTATTGGCGGATGTCTGCCAAAAAAATATCACCAAAAGCAATGTGGTAAATGCCTTCCTGCTGCAGTGCTGCTACAATGGTTTTGAATGCCGCTTCATAGGAAGCATTTTGAGCGGCATTTACATACCCCACTTTGAGCGGAATGCCAATAGCAGCTGCTTGTGCAGCCATCAGCGATTCGTGCAGGTGGTGCATGTTGAGTTCTCGGGTGTGGGCATTGCAGGTGCTGAGTAAATATTTCACTTCGTACTTGCCTTCCTGTTGTATCAGGTGCAGTGCGTAGCTACAATCTTTACCTCCGCTCCAGCTGAGTGCAATGGGTATTTTGCTCATTGTCCGATGCGGTATTTTTCTTTAAAGAAGGTGTATTTGTTTTGTAAATCCAACAAACAGCCCAAACAAAGACAATCCTGATAACGGTCGGCGATAAAAGCTTTTTCTTCTTCGCTCAATACAATACTACTGCATTGGCATTGTGCAATATTGCCCACTTTGCATTCAAAAGTTTTGTTGCAGCGGGGGCAGTTGCGTGGTTCATGTTTGTGTGTGCTACTCATGTGGAGAGGTATTACATATCGGGCGAAACAGTGAAGTTGTTGTTTCGCCCGATAAAAATTAAAGCTGAACTGTAACGCCGGCGTTTACCACAAAGGGTATAGCATTGAAGCCTCGGGCTTCGTAAAAGGTTTTGTTCGTGAGGTTTTGTGCATCGGCAAAAAAGCGTACCTGCTCATTCAGCTTGTATTCTGCATAAGCATTTACAATAAAGTAGCTGTCGAGTGCTACGTCTTTTACTTTGTATCCACCCACATCGTAGCGTTTGCTGGCGTACTTACCGGTTACACTGGCGTATAGCTGCTTGGTTATTTGCCAACCTGCAGTAGCGTTGAGGCTATGCTTGGGGCGGCGCAGCAAATAATTGTAGGTCGTGTCTTTAAACGTAACACGGCTTTGTGCAATTTCTTGAGTTGAAAGTAGTGTGTAATTGGCAGTGAATTTTACATCTTTTGTAATGCCTACAGAAGATTCAATTTCCAATCCTTTTACCCGCTGCTTCACAATGTTGAAATACCGGAAAGTGTTGTTGTTGAAGTCGAGCCCATTGTCAATGTCGCGGTCGAAGTACACCACCCGGTTGCTGATGCGGCCATGTGTTTGCTGCAATCCAAGCTCATAGTTTTTCGATTCTTCGGCTTTCAAATCAAGATTTCCATAAGAAGAATACATCTGGTAAAGGCTGGGCGCTTTAAAGCCTGTGGCAATGCTACCAAATATCCGAAAATGCTGGTTGATGCTGTAAGATGGATTGAAAGTGTAGGTAGCGTTGCTGCCATAGCGGTCGTGTACATTCAGACGGCCACCAAGCTCAATATATAATCCCTTGTAGTTGTACAAAACTGAACCATAAGCGCTGGCCTGGCTTACTGAAGTATCTCTGAAACTACTGGTAAAAGGGCCAAAAGAACTAATGGATAAAAAGCGGTTGTTCATGTTGCTGAAACGATAATCAACACCATACACCGTGCTGAAACCCTTGCCCAGATTGATATTGGTGAAGAGTTCCAGAAACTGATTGCGACCGTAGTATTTGTCTTCGCTGTACTTGCTGAAGCCCGGCACATGTGTACTGTCGTTGCGGTAAAAACGATCGATTTCGCTGTACTGATAATTACCCGTTACCGTTATGTTATCGCCTTTGTACTGAAAGCCGGTACCAGCCATCAGGTTTTTGTTCTTCAGCGTGTAATCTTTTTCATCGTTGTAAGCACCGGCATCAATATCAGAAGTGTATTGGTTGCGTTGTACAAAGGTTTTCAGCAACCACTTTGCAGAAGCCTGGTATTGAATGGCTGCATTTACGGCATCGCTATTGTAGCCATCTTTTTCAAAGTTTTTATTGCCGGCGAGGTCTTGTGCAGCACTAAATCCATCGGTCTTCAGCTTGGCATAGCGGGTGGTGTAAGTGAGTTTGCCAGCCTTGCCGTACAGCTGCAGGTTGCCTCTCAAAGTGTTGAGGTTGCCATAGCTGCCGGTAGCTTTTACATTGATGAGTTTACTGGCATCTTTTTTAACGGTAATGATATTGATGACGCCGGCAACAGCATCGCTACCGTAGAGTGTGCTTTGTGCACCACGGCATATTTCTACCCGCTCCACATCGTTGAGGCTAATGAGGTTGAGATCGAAATCGTTGGTAATAACGGAAGGATCGTACACGGGTATGCCATCTACTAAAATAAGGGTGCGGCCACTGTTGGCCCCCCGCATGTACAGGGTTTGGTTGGTGCCAGCATTGCTCAGCGCACCATTGATGGTAATGCCCGCCTGCTCGTTGAGCAATTGTGCCACAGTGCGGCCGGCACTTTTTTCGATTTGTTCTTTTGAAATAATTGAAACGACCTTGCCTGTCTGGCTTTGTTTCTGCAACATTTTGTTGGCCGTTACAGTTACTTCATCAAGTGTAGAACGTTGGGTACTGTCGGCACGTTGGCCAAATAAAGTGGAAGCGAATACTACAGCGGCTCCCACCAATGCGAATCTCATGCTCATGTTTGTATGAGTTTGGTTGGTGATGAATTCCGCTTTCAGAAATGAAGTGATGAGAAGACACGAACGGGTGTTGCCTGCAGGTCAACACGTGGTTGCGATGCATTCCCGGCTTTTCCTCCGAAAGCTATGGTTGCTATTGCATCGGGCAGGTCTTCTGGCTTGGCCAATTGCTTACTGCCTTCCCGAAACATTGTTCAGTGGCATGGAGTGTAAGCAATGAAGTGCCTTCTGGTAAAAGAAGGGTGGCCTTACAGCTACGGGGATAGCGCCGGTTTTGCACCGGACTTCCCTTTTAATCACACAGTTGAACTGTGTGAACCAAATGCGGTGCAAATATGGGTGTGCATTCAACAAAAGGCAAATAAATATTTACCCGCAGGTGTAAAACCTGTAGCGGAAAATTGGCAACGAAACCAGTTGGATGGTTTATTCAATCCCGATGCCTGCATACCACAACCGGCCCGGAGCTACATTGAAAAAGCGGTTGGCCGCGGCATTGATATCGTTGCCGAGGCTGTATTTGGTATCCAGCAAATTATCGGCACCGGCAAATACATGCCAGCGTTGTTTTTTACCCAGCTTGCCTTTGTAGCCAGCCTTAGCACCCACCACCTGAAACGCCGTAGCTCTAAAAGTATTGGCATCGTTGAGCATGATGCTGCTGTTGTGGTAATAGTTGGCATTGAAGTAGAAGCCATATTTCATTTGCAAAATGGCCCGCATGGCTACCGTATTTTTGGGTACACCCGGTAGTTGTTTGCCGTTGTAGTTTACACCGAGTTTGTTGTAATCATTGTAGGTAAATGCGCTGTAAGTATGTGCGACTGAAATGTTCAGAAATTGTATGAAACTTTTTTGCACAAATGCATGAACGTAGTCAATTGCCGTTTCTACACCAGCCTGTCGGGTGCTGCCGGCATTGATGTAAAAATCGCCACCGCTCAGGTCTCTTTGTTGTACCAAAGTATTGTTGAGGTTAAAAATAAAACCGGTACTGGTGAGGCTTACTGTTTTGAATAACCGAACAGTTTGCGACAGCTCAACATTGTAGCCGGTTTCTGCTTCCAGATCGGTGCTGATGCGGCCGGTGCTGGGCAGCAATTCACTTACGGTAGGCGGCGAAAATCCTTTGCTCACTGTTATCTGTGTTTCCCAATTGTTTTTCCATTTGTAGCC
>JADLHL010000122.1 GCA_020848815.1 Chitinophagaceae bacterium
GAGCAGCAAAGGCGGCCGCAACAGGCGCAGCACCCGGGTAGACCTCACCGCGATGGTCGACTTGGGTTTTTTATTGATCACCTTTTTCATTTTCACCACCACCATGTCGCAATCGGTGGCTATGCAGCTGGTAATGCCCAAAGATGGACCACCAACAAAAGTAGCTGAAAGTGGCGCTGTTACGTTATTGGTGCATCAGCAAAAAGTGGTGATGGTATTGGGCGATGACCTTGCTTCGGCTACAGCTTTTTCTTGGCAACAACCAAAGGAGTTGCGTCAGGCGTTGATACAAGTAAAACAACAACTGATTGCTGCCAATGGCAATGATGAAAAACTTTTCGTACTCATCAAACCCATGGACAACAGCAGCTTTGGGCAAGTCATTAATCTGTACGATGAAATGACGATTTGTGGTATTAAACGCTATGCGATGGCCAATCTTAACGAGCAGGAAACTGTTTTAATGGCCAGGTATGCAATGCCTTAATGTGCTTGTTGCTGGTACGCTTTTACTCTATCCATCGCATTGTCGCGAATGTCTTTCCAAAACAAATTGATATCGCCAATGTGGTAGTTTTTGGTGGTGAAAAACCAGTTGCCCAAAAACCGTGGCTTGCTGCTCCACAAAATATTGCCTTGTATTTGCGTAGCTACATTGCGTGGCTTCGGATGGTTGAATTTGTACAACACTGCGCCTTTGCTTTGGCTTCGGGGTACTGGCAATGTATCCATCGTCCACGTGAGTGGATTTACTACCACTGCTTTGAATTTTTCCCGCTGCACAAATTCGGGTACGTGTCCTTTTTTAAACGTACGCCAGCTTACAAAACATCCCGTTTGGTTGGGTGTGGTACAAGCAGGCAAACTGCTAAAATATTGCTCAGGTACCGGTAAGCCAATGATGTAAGCCGCTACCAATCTTTTTTGAATTGGTTTTCTTTCCACCTGCGCTTTTAGCAATCGGCCTGCATGTAATGTGCCCTGGCTATGCGATGCAATGATGAAAGGCTTGTGGCCAATTGTTTGCACGAAAAACATAAATGCACGTTCGATATCAGCATAGGCGGTATCGAAAAAAGATGTGGCCGTGCTGTCGTTGAGGTAAAACGAACGGATATGTGCCTGCCGGTAGCGGGGTGCATATACGTCAAACCTGTTAAACACACTTGCCTGATTGAGCATGCTGCTGTAATCTGTTTTAGCATTGAGTGCCGCATCGTTTACCGATGCATTCCAATACTGCATGCTGTAGGGCTTTCCTTCTACAGCAGCGGCATCGGTATAGGTAGTGGGGTGTATGAAAAATACCGCCACCGATGTATCTGTTTTTTCATGTGCAATTGGCTTCGGCGTAGAGTCGGCCAAATCCTTTTTGTAAGGATGCGCTGCCCAATAATACAGGCTTGAATAATTGGGTATGCTATCCGCCGTTGCCGGTGGTACATAGCTTTCCATGGGATATTTACTACTGCTACAAGATTGCAACAGTAGCAGAGGTACAATGGCAATAGCCAACCATAACAGCAGTCGATTTTTTTGCATGGCGTGTGTTGGTCTGAAATTTGTTCGTACTTTAACCAATAACAACATTCCTGCTTGCAGGTTGTTTCTCAAAATTTTTGCTTCCATATGAGTATTCCAGTGGTAGACCTTGCCCAATTTAATCAGGGCAGCGATAGCGACCGCACTGCATTTGTATATGAGTTGGGTCGTGCCTACGAAGATGTAGGTTTTGTAGCCGTCAAAAATCATGGCATTCCCGAAGAGTTGATTGATGAATTGTACAATTACGTGCAAACATTTTTCGGCATGCCGGGCGATGTAAAAAAGCAGTACGAAAAACCAGAACTGGCCGGCCAGCGTGGCTACACCAGTTTTGGAAAAGAGCATGCCAAGGGTAGCGATGCGCCTGATCTGAAAGAGTTTTTTCAATATGGCCAAACGGTGGAAGATGACGATCCCGTAGCGGTTGAATATCCTGCCAACGTAACGGTGAATGAAGTGCCGCAACTGACGCCAACCCTTTACCGTGCTTATCGGCATTTCGAAAAAAGTGGTCGGGCTTTGTTGAAGGCCATTGCTATTTACCTTGGTCTCGATGAAGATTATTTTGAACCGTATGTGGTCAATGGCAACAGCATTTTGCGGGCCATTCATTATCCGCCCATCACGCAAGAACCCAAGTCGGCCATACGGGCAGAGCAGCACGAAGACATCAACCTGATTACATTGCTCGTAGGTGCCAGTGCCGAAGGCCTTCAGATTTTAAGCAAGCAGGGCGACTGGGTAGGCGTAACTGCGCTGCCTGGCCAAATTGTAGTAAATGTGGGTGATATGCTACAGCGCCTTACCAACAACCGCCTCAAGAGCACCACACACCGGGTGGTGAATCCGCCAAGAGAAAAATGGGGGAGCAGCCGTTTCAGCATTCCTTTCTTTTTGCACCCCAAAAGCAGCATGAGCCTGGCCTGCCTCGACAATTGTATTGATGCGGACCATCCGAAAGCATATCCCGATGCTACTGCCGGCGAATACCTCGACGAACGCCTTCGGGAAATAGGATTGAAAAAATAACAGCGTGATTTTTTATAGTTACAACCAACCTCAAAAGGGTTGGTTTTTTTATGGGCAACATTATCAGGACCATAACTGTTTTACAGCGTGTATAATCTGTAATTTTGCACTTCAATTTGAGCGGTATGGCCAGTAGTTGGAAAAAAGTGGGAATGATAGCGGCAGGAATATTGATGACAGCCGGCAGTCTGTTGGCTCAATGTTCTATTTGTACCAAAACCGCATCGCAGCTGGGTAAAGAAAGTGCCGAAGGGTTAAATGGCGGCATCGTTTACCTCATGATTGTACCGTTTGTGGTAGCCGGTTATATTGGTTACCGCTGGTGGCGCCAGGAAAAACAGCAATCCTAAGATTGCATTTTCATCCAGTCTTTTTTAAGTAGAGCAAAACGGTGCTCATCGTATTGGCGGCCGTTTTTAAACACCGCATCCCGGGCAATGCATTCCAATTGAAAGCCTGCATGTTGCAACACTTTCATACTGCCCACATTAAAATCAAATACACTTCCTTGCAGCCGTGTCAGCGGAAAATTGTGGAATACATAATTCACCATGGCTTTGGCTGCTTGTGTCATAATTCCTTTACCCCAATAGGGCTGGCCAAGCCAATAACCAAAGTCGGCACCGTAGCGGTACACATCGCTAAGCGTAGATATACCAATGGCACCAACAGCTTCGCCGTTCACTTCTATCGCCAGGTTCATAGGCATGGGTTTGGTCAATTCCATACGTATAAAATCGATGGCATGCTGCTTGGTATACGGATAGGGAAAATAATCCCGCAGGTTATGTACGATTTCAGGATTGTTGGCCAGTGTAGCAAATGAGGCCGCATCTTTTTCCTGCAAATTGCGCAGGGTGCAAGCAGTTGTTTGTATGCTAATGATTTTCATGATGCGTGTATTACCGTTTCGGCCAATTACCTTTGAGTTTCACAAAAGTATTGATGTATGCGGTTGTTGCCTGTATTGATGTTGTTTGTTGTGTTGTGTTTGAACAGGACCGGCGCAGCCGGCCAAAAAATTTTTTTGCAGGGCATTGTAAAAGATAGTGTGCAAAATACAGGGCTTCGTTCTGCCAGTATCCGCAATGTATTTACCGGAACAACTGTTGTAAGCAGAACCGATGGTAAATTTATTATTGCTGTAGAAAAAGGTAACATACTTGCAGTTGGAGCATCGGGGTATTTGAGTGATACACTTACTATCACAGACAGTATTCTTTCTTCTGGCTTTATTGTTTTGCAACTGCATGTGCTACCTGCTACACTGCCTGGTGTTACAGTAAGTGCTAAACTCAGCCCGTATCAAATTGATAGCATTTATCGCCGGAAAGCCTTTCTGGCAACGATTGGCGAGGCTCGCATTACCACCGTAAGCCGAACAAATGAGTTGGGTTTTGGTGTAGGTATTAACATTGATCGCTTTAGCAAAAGAGAGAAAAACAAACGGACTGCCAGAACATTATTCGACATTACCGAAGAGGAAGCCTATATTAATTTTCGCTGGAACGAAAACATTGTCAATAAATACACCAAATTTACCGGTGACACGTTGGTTGAATTTATGCAGGCCAATAGACCTACCTGGGAATGGCTTAGAAAACATCCTCTGGAAGAAGATGTATTGTACTACATCAACCAACGTTTAAAAAGTTATTTCAAGCGAAACGACAATTAATAAAAAGGGAATCCAGTATCTCGGATTCCCTTTTGCTTTACCCTATTTACAATGAATTATTTGCGGAGCGTAATTTTTCGCAACTCTGTTTCCTTACCAGCTTTCACTTCAATATTATTGATAGTGGTATCACGATATCCGTTTGAAGCATTTACAAACAAAGAGTAAGTACCCTCTTTCAAACCACGGATTTTAAAATCACCATCTTTATCAGGAATGGCGTAAGCGGTGTCGGCACTGTTGTACACACTTATCACAGGTATTGCTTCGCGGGGTACCACTTCACCTTCTATCGAGCCTGTCTTTTTAATCGTAAACGGACGGAGCACCGGCACCAGATAAAACTGGCCATCCCGAACTTTTACAATACTGCGGGCCACATCAAAATCGAGCCAGATGCGGCGGCGGCCATTGGCAAAATTGTCCCAATCGCTGTCGCGGAGTTTTATTTCCACTTCGCTGCGGTTGCCCGGCATCAGGTTGAGTGGATAGCGGATACCGTCTTTTACCAGGTAATGACCTGTGCCCAATACCAATTTTACTTTTTTAATTTTTCCGGCAGGTATGGTGCCCTGTGCCAACAGCGTATCTACACCATTGCGTAAGCGGAGCAAATCATATTTACCCGGCTTTATATTGAGAGTGTGCCATACATAGCAGCTGTCATCGTCATTATCATCATCGTCGTCGTCGTCACTCAATGTGCACGTATCCAGTTTTACCCGCACTGCCTGAATGTCAATCAGCACACTATCAAACACAGCAGGATCATCGGTAAGGTAGAGGCTTACCTGTTGAGTAGGAGTGTTACCGGTATCACTTATTTCTTTTTGGCAGGCCCACAGACTTACTACGAGCAGTAGCACTACAGCAGCTACGTTTCTGATTTTCATTTGCATACAATATTGTTTTTAGTTGAAGATGGATTGTGTTCTTCTTTACAAAACCAAAGATTGTACCAGAAGCTACGGCATACAACTGAAGGTTGTTAAAACGGGAAAAGGCGCTACCGAAACAGCTTGTTTACAGTAGCACCTTTAACACTATGAGCAAATTTTTATCCGATAAGGCCTGCAGCTTTACTGATTTCGAGCATCCGTTCGATGGGTTTGAGTGCGGCTACCCGAAGCGATTCTTCCATAGTGAGCTCCGGCAGCTCATACTTCAGGCAGAGGTATAATTTTTCAAGGGTGTTCAGTTTCATGTGCGGACATTCATTGCAGGCACATGAATTATCTGGCGGGGCCGGAATGAAGGTTTTTTGCGGTTGGTCTTTTTGCATTTGGTGCAAAATGCCTGTTTCGGTAGCTACAATGTAGGTTTGGCTGCTATCGGTTTGGGTATATTTCAGCAACTGGGTAGTGCTGCCAATATAATCGGCTATCCGCAGCAGGGGTTCCTCACACTCCGGATGCGCAATCAGCTTGGCTTCGGGGTGACGGGTTTTGAGGCGGGTAATTTTTTCGAGGCTGAAAATTTCGTGGACCATGCAGGCGCCATTCCACAGCACCATGTTTCTGCC
>JADLHL010000123.1 GCA_020848815.1 Chitinophagaceae bacterium
GCATTTTCAACCTGACGCAAACTACAGGCCATTCCTTTTTTACAAAAAGACCTTCATCATCTTTTATAAAAAAACATGCACAAGCCAAAGCCTGTGCATGCTGTCATTAAAACCAAGTTGTTCGTAAAACGCTTATTGTTCTGTAGCCGTTTGGCCCAGCAGTTCTTTATCAATCACTGATTTCAGTACATGCTTGGGCAGTGCTCCGGCCTGCATCATAGGTTTGCCTTCCATGGGTATGAACAGCAAAGAAGGAATGCTCTGAATGCCAAAAACCATGGAGAGTTCTTGTTCGGCATCGGTGTCTACTTTATAAATGTCTACCTGCCCGGCGTATTCATCGCTAAGTTGCTCCAGCACGGGAGCCACAGCTTTGCAGGGGCCGCACCAGTCGGCATAAAAATCAATGAGGGCGGGCTTATCGCCGCTAAACGCCCATTCGGTAGCGTTTTCGTAGTTAAATACTTTAGCCTTAAAATCGGCGGTGGTCATTTTTATTGTTGCCATAATAAATCGTTTACAAATGTTTGAATTGGAATGGATGTAGCACAAATGTAGCCCCCATCACAGCAACTGAAGGGGATATTCGTCACACAGAAAGCGCAGCAAAACAAGTAGGTCCCATTAACAGGCCGGTTTGCCGCGGCCCCAAAGCGGGCTATGGCAGGCGGCGGATGTAAAGAACTGCAAAAGGGGAGCCATAAGTATCAAACATTACCCATCGGTTTAACAAATACACCTTTCTTTGCGACCTAATTTATTCTGACAAATGAACAAGCTGATTCTGGCACTGGCCGCCGTAGCGCTGTTGGGTGCATGCAAACAAAAAGACGCCAACAGCCTCGAAGGAGGTTCGGTAAAAATTAAAGGTACCATTGCCGGTGTAGATACAGGCTGGATTGAAATGATTGTGCCTTCCCGTGAATCTGAAAAAATAGATTCCATTAAAATTGATAAAGCCAGCTTTGAATATAAGCTGGATGTAAAATCGCCCGACCTGCTGGTGATGCGTTTATCGGGCACTCAGGGTGCAGAGCTGGCCTTTTGGGGCGACCCCGGTACAGTAACCGTTACCGCCAACAAAGACTCGATGTGGACATCGAAAGTAGAAGGCGGTGCTACCCAAAAACTTTTTAAAGATGTAGAGGGCAAGGTTCGCTCCATTATGGAAAAAGGCCAACCACTCTACGCCAGTTACATGGCCGCTCAGCAGCAGCAAAACATGCAGGAAATGCAGCGTATAGAGCAGCAAATGATGGGCCTGCAGGCGCAAGCCAAAGAAGAAGCCGTAAAGTTTGCCAAAGCCAACAACGGCAGTGTTATTGCAGCTTACCTCGGCCTGGTATACCTCGGCCAGCAGCCCGGTAGCGAAAGCGAACTGAAGAAACTGTACGACACCCTTTCTCCCGCAGTAAAAAATACATTCTTTGGTAAAAAGATGAATGAGATTGTAACTGCGTCTGCAGCTACTTCCATTGGCTCACCCGCTCCTGAGTTTGCCATGAACGATGCCAGCGGCAAACCCGTTTCGCTCAGCTCTTTCAAAGGCAAAGTGGTACTGGTAGATTTTTGGGCCAGCTGGTGTGCTCCCTGCCGCGAAGAAAACCCCAACGTGGTGGCTGCTTACAATCAGTTTAAAGACAAAGGCTTTACTGTATTCGGCGTATCGCTGGATAAAGACAAAGCAGCTTGGGAAAAAGCCATTGTAGATGATAAGCTTGCGTGGACGCATGTAAGCGACCTGAAATACTGGGACAACGCCGCTGCCAAGTTGTACAAAGTGCAATCTATTCCTGCCAACTTTTTGCTGGATAAAGAAGGCCGCATTATTGCCCGTGACCTGCGTGGCCCGGCCCTCACCGCTAAGCTGGCCGAAGTGCTGAAGTAAACTCCTGAAAGTAGTATTGACATAAAAAAGCAAAAGAGGAATACCCGTTGGTATTCCTCTTTTGCTTTGGGCTTGTGTTGTAATTTTAAATACTGCTACGTTTTAAAAAATGAAAGGCCCCTTCGTATGCTTCAATCCCATATCTCAAAAAAACCGGTTCGCCGTTCAGAGGCCATTTTTGGCCACGACATAAGAACGGCCATTTTCAACCTCATACTGGCCAGCCACCCCGATTTTACAGCAGACAGTGTACTGTCGATAGACGAACTGAACCAATTTCGGCGACAATACCTGGCAGAACTGGTGATGCAGGAAAAAGGTGAACTGGCAGCCATCGACCAAGATGTAATGACCGCCATTCAAACAAACACAATTCTCACCGAAAACATTGAACCCAACATAGAAGCCCAACTCACAGCCGGCCAGAAAGCAGCAGATAAAATTGCCAGCTTTGGCGGCAGCTGGGGATTCATTTTGCTCTTTTTCGGATTTATTCTGGTATGGATGTCCATCAATATCTGGGCACTCAACAGCAAAGCATTTGACCCCTATCCCTTCATTTTGCTCAACCTTATTTTATCATGTGTGGCCGCTATTCAGGCCCCCATCATCATGATGAGCCAAAACCGGCAGGAGCAAAAAGACCGGCAAAGGGCCGAGCAGGACTATAAAATCAACCTGAAAGCAGAGTTGGAAATAAAACTACTGAGTGAAAAAATGGATCACCTCCTTATTCATCAAAACAAAAAACTGCTGGAAATACAAGCCATTCAAATAGACTATCTCGAAGACCTGATGAAGAAGATGGGAAAAGCCTGAGTGCAGCTTTCTGCTGTGGACATTTGATGGAAAAGCTGATAAAACACCAGCAACTTTACCCATCAAAAAAGCCGGCCCAGTATTACCTGAGCCGGCTTTGTATGTTTTGCTTCGTTGCTGCTTATGCCAGCTCGAAGCGGTCGAGGTTCATTACCTTATGCCAGGCGGCTACAAAGTCGTGTACAAACTTTTCGGCACCATCGGCGCAGCCATATACTTCGGCTATGGCACGAAGCTCTGTGTTGCTGCCAAAAATGAGATCAACACGGGTACCGGTCCATTTTACAGCACCGGTTTTGCGGTCGCGGCCTTCAAACAAATCCTGCTTGTCGCTGGTAGCACGCCAGGTGGTGCTCAGGTCGAGCAGGTTTACAAAGTAATCGTTGCTCAATACACCGGGGCGGCTGGTAAATACACCATGAGCCGAGCCATCGTAATTGGCGCCCAACACCCGCATGCCACCCACCAGGGCAGTCATTTCAGGCGCAGTCAGGGTCATCAACTGTGCTTTGTCTACCAGTATATCTTCAGCCATGGCCGCACAGCGGTGGTTTTTGGCATAGTTGCGGAAGCCATCTGCCATGGGTTCGAGCACAGCAAACGAAGCCACATCGGTTTGGTCTTGAGAGGCGTCGGTACGGCCGGGGGTGAAGGGTACTTTTACAGCTACACCTGCATCGGCTGCTGCTTTTTCAATAGCAGCTACACCACCCAGCACAATCAGGTCGGCTATAGAAATTTGCTTGCTTGTTTGCGCCGCATTAAATGCCTGCTGAATGCCTGCCAGCACATCGAGCACCTTGCTCAATTGTGTCGGGTTGTTGGCTTCCCAGTATTTCTGAGGTGCCAGGCGCAAACGGCCGCCATTGGCACCGCCACGCTTATCGCTGCCGCGGAAAGTAGAAGCCGAAGCCCATGCAGTAGACACTAATTCTGCCACAGTGAGGCCGCTGGCCAACAGCTGCTTTTTCAATTCGGCTACATCTGCATCATTTACCAGTTCGTGCTGTACGGCAGGCACGGGGTCTTGCCAAATGAGCACTTCCTTTGGAACTTCGGGGCCAAGGTAGCGGCTCAGCGGACCCATGTCGCGGTGAGTAAGCTTGAACCAGGCACGGGCAAATGCATCGGCAAACTGGTCGGGATTTTCGTAGAAGCGGCGGGATACTTTTTCGTATGCCGGATCAAAACGCAATGATAAGTCGGTAGTGAGCATAAATGGCTTGTGAAACTTACCGGCCACGTGTGCATCGGGCACGGTGGCTTCAGCATTTTTAGCCACCCACTGGTGTGCACCAGCCGGACTCTTGCTCAGTTCCCACTCGTATTCAAACAAATGACGGAAATAGTCGTGACTCCACTGAGCAGGTGTGGTGGTCCAGGCACCTTCCAAACCGCTGGTAATGGTATATTCTGCATTGCCAGTGCCAAAGCTGTTTTTCCAGCCCATGCTCATTTCTTCAATAGGAGCACCGGCTGGTTCGCGGCCTACGTACTTGCTTGGATCGGCGGCACCATGGGTTTTACCAAACGTGTGACCACCAGCAATGAGGGCAACGGTTTCTTCGTCGTTCATAGCCATGCGGGCAAATGTTTCGCGGATGTCACGTGCAGCGGCAATGGGGTCGGGGTTGCCATTGGGGCCTTCAGGGTTTACATAAATCAAACCCATTTGCACGGCACCCAGCGGGTTTTCCAAATCGTGGTCGCCAGTGTAGCGTTTGTCGCCCAGCCACTCGCTTTCGCTACCCCAGTAAATGTCTTCTTCGGGTTCCCAAATGTCTTCGCGGCCACCAGCAAAACCAAAGGTGTTGAAGCCCATGCTTTCCAATGCCACGTTGCCGGCCAGCACCATCAGGTCGGCCCAGCTCAGGCTTTTGCCATATTTCTGTTTGATGGGCCACAGTAGCAGGCGGGCCTTGTCGAGGTTACCATTGTCGGGCCAGCTGTTGAGCGGCGCAAAACGCTGGCTGCCACTGCTGGCGCCACCACGGCCGTCGGCTATGCGGTAGGTACCGGCACTATGCCAGGCCATCCGGATCATGAAGGGGCCGTAATGGTTGTAGTCGGCAGGCCACCAGTCTTGTGAAGTGGTCATCAATTCAGCCAGGTCTTTTTTCACCGCCGCCAAATCGAGCTTTTTGAAGGCTTCGGCATAGTTGAAGCCGGGCTCCATGGGGTTACTCAGCGATGAATGCTGACGCAGGATGTTCAATTTCAACTGATTGGGCCACCAATCGCGGTTGGTGGGCGCAGAGCCAGC
>JADLHL010000124.1 GCA_020848815.1 Chitinophagaceae bacterium
AAATTGTATGACCAAAAATTGCTTGAGAAAATGGATGCTGGCCCTGGTGGGCAACATACTGAGCCTGGTAGTATTAGCACAAGGCACAGCCAGCCTGAGTGGCAACGTGATTGATAAAAATACCTTGCAGCCACAAAGCGGTGCAACGGTAGTACTGCAGCCCGGCAACAAGGGTACTACTACCGATGCAGCGGGCAACTTTCGGCTCACCAACCTGGCCCCCGGCTCGTATAGCCTCACGGTGAGCTCGGTAAACTACCAACCCAAAACCATCAGCAATCTGGTGATAACAACGGGTAACGAAACCGTATTGACGATAGAGCTGGAAGGCAAAGTGAACCAGCTGGACAATGTGGTAGTGAGCGGCCGCAAAAACACGGCCAAAGCCACCAGCCTCGAAAGTCCGCTGAGCATACAGCGCCTTACCACAGAAGACATTAAAGCCAACCCCGGCGGCAACTTCGACATCAGCAAAGTGATACAATCGCTGCCCGGTGTGGGTGGCGGTGTAGGTGGTGGCGGTTTTCGCAACGACATCATTATACGTGGTGGTGCCCCCAGCGAAAACGTGTTTTACCTCGATGGCATTGAAGTGCCCATCATCAACCACTTTAGTACACAAGGCAGTGGTGGCGGTCCGCAGGGTATTTTGAACGTAAGTTTTATTGAAGATGTAAAACTGAGCAGCTCGGCATTTGATGCCCGCTACGACAATGCACTCAGCAGTGTGTTTCAGTTTAAACAGAAGAACGGCAACGCCAACAGATTACAAGGCAACTTTAGGTTGAGTGGAACCGAAGCGGCAGCTACGTTTGATGGCCCACTGAGCAAGAACACCACGTTTCTGGCATCGGCAAGGCGCAGCTACCTGCAATTTTTGTTTCAGGCGCTTGACCTGCCCATTCGCCCCAACTACTGGGATTTTCAGTTGAAAACCACTACGAAGATTAATGCCAAAACCACTTTCAACGTAATTGGCATTGGTGCGATAGATGAGTTCAGCTTTGCGGCTCCGAAAGAAGCCACGCCGGAAAAACTGTATGCCATCAACAGCAGCCCCAACATCAACCAATGGAGCTATACCATTGGTGCCAGCCTGCGCCGCCTTACCAATAACGGCTACTGGAACCTGGCACTTAGCCGCAACACCCTCGACAACTCGGCTGAGAAATACGAAGACAACCAGGACCCGCAGCCCACGGAGCAAACCCTGCGGGTGCAAAGCCGCGAAACGGAAAACAAACTGCGCTTTGATGTAACCAACAACTTTGATGGCTGGAAACTGAGCTACGGTGCGGTGGCACAACTAGTGCAGTTTGACAATTCATTTAGCCAACGCTTTCGTGCTCCGCAATACGATGCCAATGGCAACCTGGTAGCACCGGCACAAATTATCAGCAGTTTTACGGATGCCAACTTTTTGCGCTATGGTGCATTTGTACAGGCAGGCAAAAGAATCTTCAACGACCGGCTGGCGCTGAGTGCCGGCCTGCGCATGGATGCGAATGATTTGCAGAACAGCGAAAGCAATCCGCTAAAACAACTGAGCCCACGTATAAGTGCCAGCTATGCGCTGAGCAACCAATGGAATGTGAGTGCCAGCTATGGCATTTACTACAAGCTGCCTAGCTACACCCAACTGGCTTACCTGAATGCCATTCAGAGCAGCATTGTATACAACCCCGGCGACTACATCCGCAGCCGGCACATAGTAGCTGGTGTAGAATACCTGCCAAGTAACGCTACCCGATTTACGCTGGAAGGTTTTTACAAAAAGTACAGCAACTACCCTGTGAGCCTGTTGGATGGTGTAAGCCTTGCCAACAAGGGCACCGACTTTGGTGCCATTGGCAATGAACCCGTAACCCAAGATGGCAAAGGCCGGGCGTATGGTATTGAATTTTTTGCGCAGCAAAAATTGACCAAACGCTTCTTTGGTATTTTGAGCTATACGTTTTTCCGGTCAGAATTTACCAACAGCACTGGCGACTATGTACGTGCCAATTGGGATAACCGCCACCTGCTGAGCCTTACCTGGGGCTATAAGTTTAACCGCAACTGGGAACTGGGTTTAAAGTTTCGCTACCAGGGCGGTGCACCTTACACACCGTTTGACTTGATAGCCAGCCAGCAAAACTACCTGACGCTGGGCACAGGTGTTTTCAACTACAACCAGGCCAATACACTGACGCTGCAATCATTCAACGCAGCCGATGTACGCATCGACAAAAAATGGAACTTCCGCAGATTTACGCTGGACCTGTTTTTGGATGTACAAAACTGGTATGGTGCGGCTAACCCCGGCCTGCCCAATTATACTTTCAGACGCAATGCTGACAACACCGCTTTTGTAACTACCAACGGGCAACCCATACAGCAAAACGGCAGCAATGCGATACCTGTAATACTGCCGAATGATGAGGTAAGTATTTTACCTACCATTGGTTTTATAGTAGAGTTTTAAGACTATCTATTCTTAAATATACAGCAACAGCAGCCCGTTACATTGGGCTGCTGTTGCTGTGTATTTATGACTACTGATTATATGGTTCAGCAAGCAGCAGGGCCAATACAATTCACTCCTTAAAATCAACAGTTGACGGAGCAAAATGCTACAGTTGAGCAAAGTGTAAAAACCACAGCCCGACAATTGCTGTCATTACTGCAATTCAAACACAAACACTATGAAAGAAATGCTGTTTTCAAAGAAAATGTTGGTGCTGGCTGCCAGCGGATTGATGCTTGCTGCAACGGGTTGTAAAAAAGACAAAGACGATCCCGCACCCAACACGGTGGTGAATGCTGTGGTGAATAATGGCTACAGCACATTAGCAACACTGGTAACAAACGCCGGCCTCGTTGATGCCCTCAATGGCACCGGACCGTTTACCATATTTGCACCCAACAACGCTGCCTTTACCGGTGTAACTGCACCTACTGGCACTGCACTCACCAACCTGCTTACTTACCATGTAATTAGTGGTCAGGGTTTGACTGCTGCCCAAGTGATTGCGCTGAGCAATGGCAATTTGGTAAAAGTGAATATGCTGAATGGCGACTCAGTATTTGTACGTGCCAGCAGCGCCGGTGTATTTGTAAATGGTGTGCAGGTAATACAAGCCGACCTTTCTGCCAACAATGGTTTAGTGCATGGCATAGGCAGAATACTGCAACCACCAGTAGGCAACATCGTGGCCACAGCAGTAGCCACGCCTGGTTTTGATTCATTGGTAAAAGCGGTAACCCGTGTAAGTGCCGGCGCTACCGGTGCCGACAACATTGCTGATGTACTGAGCAACACGAACGGTCTCACTGTATTTGCACCCACCAACGCTGCTTTCCAGGCTTTGTTTGCCAATGCAGCATTTCCGTTCCGCAATATCGATGCCATACCGGTAGCAACACTCCGCACTGTGCTGCGTCACCATGTAGTTACAGCCCGTGCATTCAGCAACGACCTGCGCAATGGCAATTTGGGCATGGCCAATGGTAGCAATGCCACCGTAGCCGGCGTAGGTACCAGTGCTGTTACCATCAGCGGTAGTGGTACGGTGTTTAACAACGGTGCTGCCAATATTGCCCTTACCAACATTATGGCCCGCAATGGCGTGGTACACGTAATCGATAAAGTGATTATTCCATAAGTTATCCCTCAAATACTTTCTTCAACATTCCGGATTCGAACCATGAATCCGGAATGTTGTTTATAACCGATTGCCATGCTTTTCTTCAATCACAAATACCGCTACTGGTTTGCGTTGGCGCTGGCCGTGTACACTTACCTGAGCACCTTGTTTTGCAATGTGTACAGCTACTTTGGTATGGATGTGCATTGGTACACGGCATTGGGCAGCATAGTAGTGATAACGGTGGGCACCTGGGAAGCAGGCAGATTTTTGTATCCGCTGTTTCATAAGCTGCCGCAAAAAGAAGAACTGATCATTCGCAATCTGCTGGTGTATTGGATAGCAGCCGGTGTAGCCAGCGGACTATTTACTGTAGCCGTTGTTTTTGCCTTCGACCGCTTGTTTCACCACGCTCCTATTGATTTGTACAACCCACTCAAACTCACTTTAACGTATGCGTTGCTCATCAACCTGCTTTTTCATTTGCTGCATGCAGTAGCCTACTACATGGAGCGGTACAAAAACAAACAACTGGAAGCAGAAGAGTTGCTCCGTATGCACACACAGGCAGAGTTGCAAAGCATTAAATCGCAGGTGAATCCACATTTTTTATTCAACAACCTGAATGTGCTGAGTGCACTGGTGCTGAAGCAAAGTCAGGATGCGAATCATTTTATTGAAGCCTTTTCCAACGTCTATCAATACATCTTGCGCAATCAGGAGAAAGAACTGATAGACCTGCAGCAAGAGCTGGATTTTCTGGAGCCCTACATTTATTTACTGCAACACCGGTTTCCCAACAGCATTCAACTCAACATACAAATTACACCCGAAGCCAGGCAATTGCAGGTAGTGCCTGTGGCGTTGCAAATGCTGGTGGAGAATGCCATTAAGCACAACATTGTTTCGCCACAGCAACCGTTGCACATTTACATAACCAGCAGTGATAAAAAACAGCTGGTTGTAACGAATAATTTACAGCCCAAACGCAACAAAGCCGCATCGGGAAATGTTGGATTAGCGAACATTGATCAGCGTTATGCCATCACCACCGGCAAGCACATAGAGGTGCAAAACGATGGTCAACAGTTTAGCGTCAGCATTCCACTCATTCAAGTACACACATATGCGGGTAGTTATCATTGAAGACGAACTATTGGCAGCCGAAAGGCTTCAACACCAATTACTGGAGTACGATGATCAGATACAGGTTGTGGCCCATTTGTACAGCATTGCCGAAGCCGTGCAATGGTTGGAAACACACCGGCATCCCGACTTATTATTTCTCGATATACAGCTGGCCGATGGGTATAGCTTTGAAATTTTCAAACAGGTAGATTACCGCAAGCCCATCATATTTACCACCGCATTTGACCAGTATGCATTGGATGCATTTCAACTGCACAGCATTGCGTATTTGCTAAAGCCGGTAAGTGCTGGCATGCTGGCAAAATCGCTGCAGAAGTACAAAGAACTTTGCACACCGGTAACTGCGCAAACGGCCGCTGCGTTGCTCCATTCATTTGAGCAACCGGAATACAAAACCCGCTTTCTGGCTAAGTCGGGGCACAAAATGTATTTCATTCCCTGCGATGATATCCGCTACTTTTTTGCCGAAGATAAAATTGTGTACCTCGTAGACAGAGACGGCAATAAATTCACCGTAGACTATACCATGGAGAAGCTGGAGAAATGCCTTGACCCAAAAGTATTTTTCCGCCTTAACAGAAGTTATCTGGTGCACCAGCAAAGTATTTTTCAGATAAAGCCGTATGTAAACAGCCGCTACAAACTCATGCTGCGCAGTGCCGGCAAGCAAGAAGAAGTCATCCTGAGCAGAGAACGGGTGAGAGACTTTAAAGCCTGGGCAGAAGTGTAAGCGATTTATCTGTCTCTACCCTGTTTTACCCGCCACATTTGTATGGCTACCGCCAACGCAATAAATAAGAGTCCGGCAAAAAAAGTGCTGTGCAGGTATTGATTTTCCTGAAAGAAAATAAAGGCCAGAATAATGCCATACACCGGCTCAAGATTGTAGGTAAGATTGAGTGTAACGGCAGAAATATGCTGCAATGCCTGAAGTTGCAAAAAGAAAGCCCACACGGTACAAACCAAGGCCAGTATCAGCAGCCACAACCAGTCGAGTGGTGCAGGCAGCATGCTATCGCCACGCAACATTACATACGCCGGCATAGCTATACTGAGCGTTATCAAGGCACCGCTCATTTCCCAAAAGGTCATTTGCAAACCATCGGCTTTCGCAGTCACCATTTGCTTGTTGAGAATGGAAAACAAAGCACTCAAAGCAGCGGCGGCTACGCCAAGCATTATGCCCGTTTTGTATCTGGTATCAAAATGGAAAATGATGTAGATACCTGCCATGCACATGAGGCCCAACAACAGCTCAATTGGTCGCCATTTTCGCCGGGTGATAATGGGCTCCAGCAGGGCAGAAAAAAAGCCGGCGGCAGAAAAACAAACCAACGCAATAGATACATTGCCATACTTGACGCTGCCAAAAAAACACAACCAATGAATACCTACCAAGCTACCAATGCCCAACAGTTGCAGGATGGTTTTGCGGGTAGTGAGCACACTCTTTTTCAACCAGGTAAATAGGAGCAACAAGGCTACCACCGACAGCAACAACCGCCACCAAACCAGTGCCGCTTCGTTGAGCGTAATGAGCTTGCCCAAAATAGCGGTAAAACCCGCCAACAATACCGCTATGTGCAATTTGATAAACGCCAACCGCATGTGGGCGAAAATACGCCGCCTCAGGTTTGGCGCAACATTTCATCATTTCAGTGACATCAGCAGCGCCGAGTTTCAGTATTATTGCTATCAACACAAGCTATTGCTATGGAACCCATTATCGTTCTCAAGAATCTTTGGAAAAGTTACAGTGGCACACCGGTACTCAAAGGCATCAATTTATCCGTGATGCCCGGGCAGGTGATTGGCTACATTGGTCCCAATGGCGCTGGCAAAAGCACCACCGTAAAAATATTGTGCGGCCTCCTCTCCGACTTTGAAGGCGAAGTGCTGGTGGCAGGCAAAGACATTCGCAAAGAGCCGCTGGCAGCCAAGCAAAAAATTGGTTTCATACCGGAGCTGGCGGAGTTGTACGAAACATTAACGCCACACGAATTTCTGCACTTTATTGCCGCTTTGTATGGCATGGATACACAGGTTGCAGAAGATCGCATGGCCAAGATGCTGGGTGCGTTTGGACTGGCAGGCAACCTGCACCAACGCATGGATACGTTTAGCAAAGGAATGCGGCAAAAAGTATTGATTACTTCCGGCCTGCTGCACAATCCTGACATCATCATTATGGATGAACCACTGAGTGGTTTAGATGCCAACAGTGTCATCATCATTAAAGAACTGATAGGCAAACTGGCTGCTGAAGGCAAAACCATTTTTTACTGCAGCCACATGATGGATGTGGTAGAAAAAGTAAGCGACCGCATCATCCTCATCAACCAGGGCGAAGTAGTGGCCGATGGTAGTTTTGAAGAACTGAAATCGCAACAGGGCAACCAAAGTCTCGAACGCATTTTTGCGCAGCTCACTGCCAGCGATTCCATCAATCAGGCAGCTTCCGAGTTGCTGAGTGCTTTTCAATAAGTTCCTGACCATTCATCATGCTCATTAAGCCTTGTGTATGCCCAAGCTGAACATTATCAACCAATCATTACTCGGAGCTTTTATGTTGCCCAAAGCCTTGTACCGCAAGGCGGGAGCCAATACTACACAACTCCGCACCATATTGGAATACAAACTGATGATGGACGACCGTCGTCCCAACAGCTTTCACCAAACCAGCCATAAAAAACAGGACAAACAAATTAGTATGGCCACGCTGGGCACCATGCTCATGTCATTGTTAATGGGTTTGCTGTTCATCATAGCCTTTTTCGCCAGCGAAGATGTACTCACCTGTGGCGTTATTTACTTCAGCATGTTCATCATCATGCTGGCCCTTACGCTCATTACCGACTTCACCAATGTATTGATCGATATACGCGACAATTTCATCATTTTACCCAAGCCTGTAAATGATGCCACGTTTGTGATTGCCCGCATCGTTCACATCAGTATACACGTATGCAAGCTCATGTTGCCCATGGCGCTGCCGGGGCTCATTACAGCGTTTGTAAAATTTGGCCCTATCGCTGGTATTGCTTTACTGGCAGGTGTTTTGCTATCTACGGTCTTTACCATTTTCCTTATCAATGCCATTTACTTGTTGGTATTGAAAGTGTCATCGCCACAGAAGTTTAAAAACATCATCAGCTATATTCAAATTGTATTTGCGGTGCTCATTTACGGCGGCTATCAAATTGTACCACGACTGTTTGAAAAAAGTGTGTTGAAAAACACGGTAATTGGCGAAGCGCCTGCTTTGCTGCTGGCGCCACCGTATTGGTTTGCTGCCTTGCTGAAAGAAAGCACCCAGTTTTCCTCGCATCCAGTAGTGCTGATGGCTGCTGCGTTGGCTTTGCTCATGCCTGTGCTGGGCATCTATGTGGTGGTTCGTTTTTTTGCCCCTACGTTCAACCAAAAGCTGGCGCAGATTTCCGGTAGTTCAGGAGAAGCTGCAGTAGCAAAAAAAGTAGCCAGCAACCGAACCACTTACAGCCAAATGATGGCCAACCTGTTTACCCAAAAAGGGATTGAACAAGCGTCGTTTTTGTTTAGCTGGCGGATGATGCTGCGCAACCGTGATTTCAAACTCAAAGTGTATCCGGCCATTGGTTACATGCTGGTAATTTTTGCTGTGAGTTTTTTACGTAACAACAGCCTGAGTGATTTGGCCGAAGGACTTGATTTGTCTTCGAGAAAAAGTAACATCACCATCATGATGTTGCTCTATATTACTGGTTTGGTTTCCATTACTTCTTTGGGGCAAATGAATTTTAGTGAGCACTACAAAGCCGCCTGGATGTTTCGGGTGACGCCAGTTGCCACACCCGGTCCCATTTTGAGTGGTGCAATAAAAGCATCCATCATTCAATTTCAACTGCCCGCATTTATGCTGGTGGCCGTGCTGCTCACCATCATCAACGGGCCCTTGGCATTGCTGCATGTAGCGGTGGCATTTTGCAACCTGTCGCTGATGGCCGTTGCACTGGTGATGTTTAGCAATGATTATTTGCCGTGGTCGGCGCCTGTCAACAAAAACAATCAGGGTTCATCTGTGCTGAAAACACTGGCACTAATGTTTGCTTTGGGCATACTGGGGTTGCTGCATTCACTGGCCTTTCCGTATTGGTGGGCATGTGTAGCATTGGGTGTACTTGCAGGAGCAGCAGCGTGGTTCAGCTTTCAGGATTTGCAAAAAACGGGATGGAATCGGTTGAAGACGTATCAGTATTAGTTTTTACCACTGAGGAGTAGGAGGTAGTGCAGAGGAGCACAAAGAGTAAGTAAAGTTTGCAGTCAACAGTATACTCCCGATAGCTATCGGGATTGCGAGGCGTACGTTCTACTACTGCAAACTAAAATTGCAAACTGGAAACTTTTTTGGAACCACGAAGACACGAAGGAGCACAACATTTTTTCACATATGTTCCCCTGCAAACTGCAAACTTGTACACTGCAAATTTCTTAAGCATTACTCCGCACTTTCTTGCGGTAGTTTTTAAACATGCTGTTCCATTGAATTTTCAGCACACCGACTACGCCTTCTTTTACAATGCCGGTGTTCATTTTGCTCACACCCACTTTGCGATCCACAAACGTGATGGGCACTTCTACAATTTTGTAACCCAGCTTCCACGATGCAAACTTCATTTCTATCTGGAAGGCATACCCCACAAAACGGATTTCATCAAAGTTGATATCATCGAGCACAGCTCTTTTGTAGCACACAAAACCAGCAGTGGCATCTTTCACCGGAATCCAGGTAATCATGCGGGTATACAAACTGCCGCCTCTTGAATAAATGTGCCGGTCGAGTGGCCAGTTTTCAATGCTGCCTCCTTTTACATAGCGGCTACCAACGGCCACATCGGCACCATTTTCGCAAGCTGCAACCAGCCTTGGCAAATCAGCAGGATTGTGACTGAAGTCGGCATCCATTTCGCAGATATAATCGTAACCGCGGCTGAGTGCCCATTTAAAACCATGAATGTAGGCGGTGCCTAAGCCAAGCTTACCGCTGCGTTGTTCTAAAAACAACGTGCCGTTGTACACCGGCAATAACTCCTGTACAATGGCAGCAGTGCCATCGGGAGAGCCGTCATCAATAATAAGTACGTGAAAACCCGCCTGCAATTGCATCACTGCTTCAATGATGCCACGGATATTATCCCTTTCATTATAGGTAGGTATGATGACCAGCTTTTTCACAGAATTGTATTCCATTGGATATGCGCAAACATACAATATCAACTTTTATGAACCGTGATGAGCTTGTGGCAATGGTTTGGTAAAAATACCTGTACCCTGCTGCCGCTGCTGCCACACATGCAGCAGGTAGCAAGCCATGACCATTTCGTAGCCCACAAAAAAACGCTCCTGAAAGGCAGGAAATAACAGCCAACGAATAGCAATGACGGCCAGCATGCCACTCAGCAACCACGGCCATTTGGCTTGTTGCACAGGCCAGCTCATGAGCAACAACACAAAGAATAATGGCAACCAGGTGCCGCTCAATTGCCGGAAACTTCTACCGGCATGTACCACATATTGCTTCAGCGACTGCGTCATGGAATAATTAAAATACCACTCCCAACTATTGCCAAACAACATCGGAATCACAAATGCCAGCAATAACAACAAGCCGCCAGCGATGAGTAGTTTAGTAAAATGTTGTTGCCAGAGTTGGGTGAGTGATGCAGGTGACCACCACAGCAATAAGACAGGAATACAAAGCAACAACAAATCGATACGGGTAAGGGTAAGCAACAGCAGCAATACAAGCACGATAGCTTTTTGCCGGCTATGCCAATACAACACATAAAACAAAGTAAGTGTAAGGAATGACGCCAATGCATCGGGTGTGGTAAGCCGTGCCAATTGCGTAGCATAGCCAAATAACAACAATGTAGTTACTACCAAATCCCAGCCGGGCTTTACCATGCGCCGCACCCACAAATACAAAACCGTGGCCATGCCTGCAAAGCCAATGATACCGGGTATCCGCATGGCTGTCCACCAATGCAGGCCGGCCTTATAGCCAGCAAACACCATGCCAGTAAACAATGGCTTTACCCGATAAAATCCTAACTGCGCTTCAAAGAAATTGGCATCGTTGAGGCACTGTTCTCTGTACGGTACTTCGTGCAACAAAGCCGGCACCACATCGGCAGGCAGTTGCTGCACGTTGGTAAACACGGCCTGATGCAATGCTGCGCCATGCATACCATCGTAGCCCAGCACTACACCGAGGTACGGAATTAAATCCCAGCTAAAAAAGTTGTTGTAAAACGAGAACCACACTCCCACTGCCGTAGCCAAGAGCATGACCAGCAACAAGAGGAACGTACGCTGAAAAGAAGCCTGCATGCAACAGTTTTATTTTTTGGCCAGCATCATTTTGTGCAAAATCTCCGTCAGCTTTTGTTTGGTGTGCTGCGGAAAGTCGCCCTGCATCATCCAATCGTAGTAGCTGCGTTCCATCCGCAATACATCTTCTACCACTTTGCCTTTATGCTTACCAAAATTGAAAACAATTTTACCTTCCTGCACAATCATGCGGCGGGCAAAGTCTACAATTTCATCATCACCCACAGCTTTCAAAATACTTTCTACCGTATTGCCAATTTGCGGATAGCGGGCCACTTGCGCATCCAGCACTTCCCATGTGGCAGTAGCATCTACTTCGGCACTATGGGCATTCTCCAATTCTTTGCTGCAATAAAATTTATACGCGGCACTCAATGTGCGTGGCTCCATCATGTGAAACACTTTCTGCACATCTACCAGCTTTCGGCCATCTACATTAAAGTCTTGGCCGGCACGTAAAAACTCTTCCACCAGCAGTGGTATATCAAACTTGTTGCTGTTGTATCCGGCGAGGTCACAGTTTTCCAAAAACTGTTTGATCTCGTTGCCCGCCTGTTTAAAAGTGGGTGCATCTTTCACCATTTCATTGGTGATGCCATGCACATCAATGGACGACTGAGGAATCACCATCTCTGGATTGATGAGTTTCCGCTTGACTTGCTTGGTACCGTCAGGCAAAATTTTAATGATGGCAATTTCTACAATACGATCGGAAGACATGTTGATACCGGTGGTTTCCAAATCGATAAATGCCAATGGGCGGGTGAGACTGAGGTTCATAACAAGTAGCAGCTTTCCTGTGAAAACGATGATTTATAATTGAAGGTAGTTGAAAATTTACTGTGCCGGATTTCCCGTGGGCAATTGCATCAAACCGCCGAACA
>JADLHL010000125.1 GCA_020848815.1 Chitinophagaceae bacterium
ATAATCGTGAAACTGAAAGTCAATCTTGTTTTCCTTGAGCCAGGTGATGGCTTTTTTCACAGTGTCGCAATTGGGAATGCCGTATACAGTTATCATAAGTCTGTTTTCGTGGTTATTCACTTACTGAATGGATATAATCCAAAATGGAGCGGATTTGTTCATCCGTCAGATCGGGGTGGGGCAGCATGGCCGTTTGGTTGTAATCGAGCCAGAGCTGCCGGGCATAGGCATCACGTTGAATCACAGAGTCGCTGTTGCGGATAAAGCCATACAATTTTTGCTGATCGGGCCAGCGGCTTTCCACGCCTTTGAGTGCCGGGCCGGTCAGGTCTTTGTTTACCATGTGGCAGCTTGCACAGCGGCTGAAGAAGAGCTTCTTCCCCGCATCGTTTGCGGTTTTGGCCCCTGCAATTTCTTTTTTGGTTTCCACCGGTTTGGCCGGCTGTTCACTACAGGCCAGCAACAACAGTAGCCCGCCTGTCCACATCCACTTTTTCATGGTGGCAAAGGTAAAAGGGAAGGCCATTAGGAAAAGGCTAAAAGCCCAAAGCTTAAGGCAGAATGCGAAACGCTGAAAGCAGGCGAAGGCCATCGTCCCCGACAGGATACGAGGACTATAAAAAAGCGGCAGTTGTTTTCTTCAAACAACTGCCGCTACAATCTACCATCCCGATAGCTATTGGGGGACATAAGTCTTTCTGTACTAATTCTGCTTCATCAACTTCCTCTACTAAATTAATTGTCGTGACTTAAAGAATACAATCCCGACTTATATGTTATCTATAAGTTTTGCCGTTAGTTCTTCAAATGGAATTTCAATATTCTTATAGTTGTTCAGATTTAGGACAAAGATTTCTTTGTCATTTATTTTGAGTTTAAAGTACTCAGTATAGTCTCTCCAATCGTCATTGAAAATCTCAATTTTTGTCTTTCCCAAGTACTGAAGTCTAAATACCCAATTTTTTGGAATGCTTTGATCCTGGTTTTGATTGTCTAACGAAAGTTCATAGTCATAATTCTTGAGGAACGCTGTCAATTTTTTTCGCAATAGCGTTCTAAATTCTGCTTTTTGCTTAATGTCTTCCATTGAAAATAATACGCTGTTTGTTTGCCTTTTCGCTAACATCTAAGCCAACACTTCTCTGGCTATCACCAGCTTTTGTATTTCGCTGGTGCCTTCACCAATGGTGCACAGCTTGCTGTCGCGGTAGTATTTTTCTACCGGAAAATCTTTGGTATAGCCATAGCCACCAAAAATTTGCACGGCATCGGTACTCACTTTTACCGCTACTTCGCTGGCGTAGTATTTGGCCATGGCGCTTTGCTCCGTTACTTTCTGATGCGTTTCTTTCAGGTAACAAGCTTGCTGTATCAGCAATTCAGCAGCAGCTATTTCAGTAGCCATATCGGCCAGCTTAAAGCTAATGCCCTGAAAGTTGCTGATGGGCTGATCGAATTGATGTCGTTCCTTGCTGTACTGCACACTGGCTTCAAAAGCGCCACGGGCAATGCCCTGCGCCAGTGCAGCAATGCTGATGCGGCCGCCGTCCAAAATCTTCAGGCTCTGCCGAAAGCCATCGCCCACTTCGCCCAGCCGTTGGCTGTCGGGGATGCGGCAGTTGTCAAAAATCATTTCGGCCGTTTCGCTGGCCCGCATGCCCAGTTTGTTTTCTTTTTTGCCACCGGCAAAACCCGGTGTGCCACGCTCCACCACAAAGGCAGTAGCGTTGCCACTGGTGCGGGGCTCACCGGTACGGGCTATCACCACGGCGATGTCGCCGCTTTTGCCATGCGTAATCCAGTTTTTGGTGCCGTTCAGTACCCAGTGGTCGCCGTCTTTTACGGCCGTGGTTTTCATGTTGCCGGCGTCGCTGCCGGTGTTGGGCTCGGTCAAACCCCAGGCGCCAATGTGCTCAGCCGTTGCCAGTTGGGGTAGCCAGCGGCGCTTTTGCGCTTCATTGCCAAACGTGAGAATGTGGTTGGTGCACAAACTGTTGTGGGCGGCCAGGCTCAGGCCTACGGAGCCACACACTTTGGCTATTTCCTGAATGATGGCGTTGTACTCGAAATACCCGAGACCGGCGCCGCCATATTCATGCGGTACCAGTACGCCCATCATGCCCAGTTGGCCCATGGCTCTAAAAGTATCTATGGGAAAATGTTGGGCTTCGTCCCATTCCATTACATAAGGGCGAATGTGCTGCTCGGCAAAATCACGGGCAGCAGCTGCTACGTGCAGCGTGGTTTCTGACGGTTGAAAATTCATAAGGCAAGCAATCGTTGAGTGTCAAATATAGGCTAACGCTTGTTAGTTTAATCAAGACTAACAACACGGTAAGCATTCTGTTCGCCGGCTTATTGAACAGTAAAATAGGGTGCCACTTTCTGCCACCATTCCGGGGTAACGATGGCTATTTTTTGCAAATCTTGCACCGATTGATACGGCCCGTGCTGTTGCCGGTATTGTATCATGGCATTGGCAATATTCCATTTGATGTAGGGATGCATTTTGAGCTGCTCTACTGTGGCAGTGTTGATATTGATGGCACGAATGCCGCTGCCATTTACCCGCAACCGGCTTTTGATTTTTTGAAAAGTGCTGTCGGGTAGGGCATAGGTTTCGCCCACTTGCTCAATACTGTAAAAACCGCCCAGCTTATCGCGGAAATTGACAATGCGGAAAGCCAGTTTGCTGCCAATGCCGGGCAGTGCAATCCATTGGCTGGTATCGGCCAGATTGATATCGATGGCGGCGATGTTTTTAGCTGGTGCCGTTGGCCGGGCAGGCAGTGAGTCGCGGCGAAACGAGTTGTTGCTGGCAGTGGGGGCAATCACCACATACGGAATGAGTGCCTGCGCCTGTGCTTTGGGCAGGCTGAATATTTTCAGCAGGTCTTCGGGCTGGCGGAATTTGCCACCCTTGCTGCGGTACTTTAAAATGGTGGCTACCGTTTTGGGTTTTACACCCAGGCGCAGCCAGTCTGCTTCGCTGGCTGTGTTGGGGTCAAAGCTGAAATAGCTGACTGATACAACAGCCCGGTTGTTATCAGCTGGCTCTTTCCACGCTGTGTGTTCGTTGTTGTTTTGCCAGCTGCTGTCGAACCCTTTGAAAGGCACCAATCCTTTGGCCTCTTCCAGTACAATGGCATCAGCCGATTGCTGCGGCGCAGGCAAAAAGTAACTGTAAAAGACAGGGGCAATGGCTGCACCAATGATGATGAGCAATAGAAAGAAGATGGCTCTGCGCTGCCATTTTGTAAAACTGAAATAATCTTTGATCCAGCTTTGCCAGCGGTGGTTGTAACGGGGCATGATTGTGTGGTAGGGGTTTACCACAATATACAACCGTTATACACGAATTTCCAAACCGTCGTAGGCCAGGTGCATACCCGCAGGCAGTTCTTCGCTTATCTCGCTGTGCAGGCCCAGCTGGTGGCTGATGTGGGTGAAGTAAGCGTTGGGGATTTCCAGCAGCTGCACCATATCAATGGCTTCTTGCAGGGTAAAGTGCGAAATGTGCGATTCTTTCCGCAGGGCATTGAGCACAATGGTGCTGCTGCCTGTTATTTTTTCCTGTTCTGCTTCGTCTATCCGATTCGCATCGGTGATGTAGGTAAAGTTGCCAAAGCGAAAACCCATCACCGGCATTTTGTAATGCCATACCCAAATGGGCTGCACCACTATATCGCCTACCACAAAAGGGTCGCTGTTGATTTCGTGCAATTCGAAAACGGGCACACCCGGGTATTTGTACGCTTCAAATGCATACGGAATTTCCCGCTGTACACCCAGCAGCGTGGCAGCACTGGCATAAATGTGCGTTGGTTGCTGTTGTATGTATTGAAAGCCACGGGTATCATCGAGGCCGCCTACATGGTCTTTGTGGGCATGAGTAATGAGGATGGCATCGATACGACGAACGTTGTGTTGCAGCATTTGCTGCCGAAAGTCGGGGGTGGCATCTACCACTATGGTGGTGGTGGCCGATTGTACGAGGATGCTGCTGCGCAATCTTTTGTCGTGCACATCGGCCGATTGGCATACAGCACAACTGCAGGCTACCATGGGTACGCCGCCGCTGGTGCCGGTGCCTAAAAATGTGATACTGAGTGCCGCCATAAGAGGGTGTAAATGTAGGGTCAAAAAAAAGACCTTTCCGCAAGGGAAAAGTCTTTTGGCAAGTGTTGTTACATTATTTACTAACTACTCAGTAGCCAGCGAAGCTTTCAGTACCTCATCATACAATTTTTGGCTTTCCTGAGTCAGCATGTCAATGGATATCTGCAGTTGCGGAATGAGTTCCAGCAGGGTGTTAATTCGTCCTTCGGCATTCAAAAATTTATTCAGCACCACCACCCGCTTTTGCTCCAATATGCAGTAGCCACTTTGAAAAGTACCCCGTTCGTACCGGTACACATAGCCCGATTCTGACAGTATTCTTTCCAGCTTTTGTAAAGTCGTTTGATTGTATTTCATAGCCCTCTTTCGCCTGCTACTGATGGCCCTTCAAAAGTAGCTCAAAGAGGTGCCGGCGGATTTCGTAATTATCCACAAGGTCCGTTAAAAATATTGCTACATTTTCATGACAATATTTAGACAATTCTACTGATACATCTCATATTTTGTGCAACTTGATTAGGGGATCTTGCAATCCTCTTAACAGATTGAAAATCATAAATATTCACACTATGTTCGATCAAAATGACTATTTCTTTAGCAAAACAGATCCCATTGCCACCGAGCTTCAAAAATGGGTAGAAGCCATGGCTTATCATTTTAAGCCAGCCAACATCCATTGGTGCAAAGGCACTCAGGAAGAGTATGACAGCCTTTGCCAGTTGATGGTAGATAAGGGCACTTTTATTAAGCTCAACCCCGAAAAGCGGCCCAACAGCTACGCTTGTTTTAGCGACCCCAGCGACGTGGCCCGGGTAGAAGACAAGACATTTATTTGCAGCCGCAGAAAAGACGATGCCGGCCCCACCAACAACTGGATGGAACCCAAGGAAATGAAAACCATTCTGGAAGGTTTGACCGCTGGTGCTATGGCAGGCCGTACCATGTACGTCATTCCTTTTTGCATGGGCCCCATTGGTTCTTCGCTCAGTCGTTATGGTGTACAAATAACCGATAGCGAATACGTGGTGGTAAACATGAAACTGATGACCCGCATGGGTGAGCAGGTGCTGGCACACATGAAGCCGGGCGAATGGGTAAAAGCTATTCATACTGTAGGTGCGCCGCTGGCAGAAGGCCAGGCCGATGTAAAATGGCCTTGTAACCCCACTGTAAAATATATTTCGCATTTCCCCGAAGAAAGACTCATCATTTCTTATGGTAGTGGCTATGGCGGCAACGCTTTGCTGGGTAAAAAATGTTTTGCCCTCCGCATTGCCTCTGTAATGGGCCACGAAGAAGGATGGCTGGCCGAGCACATGCTGCTGCTGGGTGTACAAAGTCCAGAAGGCGAAAAGAACTATGTAGCTGCCGCCTTCCCCAGCGCCTGTGGCAAAACCAACTTTGCCATGATGATTCCGCCTGCCGGATTGGACGGTTGGAAAGTAACTACCGTAGGTGACGATATTGCCTGGATTCACAAGGGTAAAGACGGCAAGCTGTACGCCATCAACCCTGAAGCAGGTTATTTTGGCGTAGCCCCCGGTACCAACGAAAAAACCAACCCCAACGCCATGGCATCCATTAAAAAGGATACCATTTTTACCAACGTAGGTGTAACGCCCGATGGCGATGTGTGGTGGGAAGGCATGACCAAAGAAGTACCAGAAGGATTGATAGACTGGCATGGCCAGCCTTACGATAAAAACAGCGGCAAACCCGTGGCTCACCCCAATGCCCGCTTTACCGCTCCGGCCAGCCTCAACCCTGTGCTCGATGAAAAATGGGACGACCCTGCAGGTGTACCTATCAGTGCCTTCATTTTTGGTGGCCGCCGTGCTACCACCATGCCGCTGGTATACCAAAGCTTCAACTGGAACTTTGGCGTGTACCTGGCTGCTACCATGGGTAGCGAAATGACCGCTGCTGCCTTTGGCGAAGTAGGTAAAGTGCGTCGTGATCCGTTTGCAATGCTGCCCTTTATGGGCTACCATGCCGGCGAATACTGGAACCACTGGTTGCAGTTTGGCCGCGACCTGCCCGAACCACCACGGATTTTTGGCGTCAACTGGTTCCGCAAAGACGAGAACGGCAATTTTGCATGGCCCGGCTTTGGCGAAAACCTGCGGGTACTTAAATGGATTGTAAACCGTGCCAAAGGCCATAGCCTCGGTGTAGAAAGCCCCATTGGCTGGATGCCCCGCTACAAAGACATGGACTGGACTGGCCTCGATTTTAGCCAGGAAGAGTTTGCCAAAATCATGGAAGTAGACCGTGAGCTGTGGAAGAAAGAACTGCTGGGCCACGAAGAATTGTTTAGCAGCGTGTACGACAAGCTGCCCAAAGAATTCTTCTTTATGAGAGAATTGTTGCTGAGCAGCCTGTGGCGCAGCCCCGAACATTGGGGACTGGCACCGGAAAGGGCCTAAGTAGATAAAGTGGAAAGGTTTGATGAATACCGTAAACCAGATGGAAACGTCTGGTTTACTTTTTTCTGATACCGCAAAAATCTGTTGGAGATATACTGTTTTCGACCTTTACATTTGAGCAAAATCTAACTAATCACAATGCCGGGAACTGTCATCAAACAGCTTCGTGAACAAAAAATGCTGAAGCAGGATACTGTGGCCAAAGCCATGGGCATATCGCAGGCTGCGTATAGCAAAATCGAAAACAACATTACGGAGCTAACCGTAAAACACTGCCGGATGCTCAGCAAAATTTTTGATGTAAATGTGTACGAACATTTACCCGATGATTTTGAAATTATCCGTCCGAGAAAAGGCGGTTCGGCGGTAGAAGAAACAACTGAATACTAATGCTTGCAATCGCCGGTATGGCAGTGGTTGGCCTGCCTGCAAAGCCGGTAATTGAGAAAATGCGCCGAAACGATGAGCAACACCGCAGCAATAATCATCCATAAAGGATGATTGCCCACCAACTCTTTGGCTATTAAAAACCCAATGCCTGCAATAAAAAGTAACATGGGTACATACCGGTGATGATGAAGCTTAAAGCCGTGGCGTAAGGCCAAAACTCCCAAAACTGTAGCCAGGCCAATCATAAAAAATTCGAACCCTTTATTATTCACCAGGTTTACACCAAACAGCGGCAAACTGGATATAAACAATGGCATGACTGCACAGTGAATGGCACAGGCCACCGAAGCAGCAATACCCCATTTATCCCAGTTTATCTTTAGCATGGTGCGTGAAAATTCAAGATCTGCATTTTGCAACAGAATTGCAAATATAAGGAAGTTCAATGCATTCAAACGATACCTTTGCCCATCATGAGTACAAATAAAAAGTTATTGATTTACGGTTCAGCCTTCTTGCTTACCCTGGCTGGTTTTTTCTTTTTTGTTTTTCGTGGTACAGACAATTGGAAAAGCAAATTGCCCGTTATCAGCTATGTGAAGCCTTTTTCATTTATCAATCAAAATGGCGACACGGTTACTCAAGCCACTTACAAAGGAAAAGTGTACGTAGCCAACTACTTTTTTGTAACCTGCACGGGCATTTGCCCCAATATGAATGGCAAGGTAAAAACGGTGTACCAGGCATTTCAGCAAGAAAAAGAATTTGCACTGCTTAGCCATACCTGCCAGCCAGAGTACGATAGCATACCACAGCTAAAGCGCTATTGCGATAGCATTGGGGCCGATGGCAAGCAGTGGCAATTTGTAACCGGCAATAAACTAGAGCTGTACAATATTGCCCGTGAAAGCTATCATATTGATGATCCTAAAAACAACGTGGGCGACATCAACGATCAGTTTTTACACTCGCAGTTTTTGGCACTCGTCGATAGGCAAGGACGGGTACGCGGTATTTACGATGGTTTAAAACAAAAAGAAGTAAACAGTCTGAAAACAGACATAGCCGAACTACTGAAAGAAAGCGACCGCAATACTTTTGTGAATAATATTTTTGGCAACAGCCCTGCTCAATAAAAAAGCTACACTTTAACCGAAAAAGCCGGTGTATGAATGATGCCACTGTAGATATACTCAAACGTAACTCTCTGAGCGTTACAGAAAGTCGCCGCAATATTTTGCAGCTTTTTTTGCAGCAAAATGCCAGCGCCCTTCGCCACGCCGACATTGAGCAATCGCTGCAAAGCATCGATCGGGTGACTATCTACCGCACTTTACAAGCCTTTGCTGAAAAAGGCATTATCCATTCTATTCCTGGCTCCGACGGTGCTGCCCGCTATGCCTTGTGTAAAGACGGCTGTGCCGATGGCCACCATCATGACGACCATGTACATTTTGTGTGCACCCGATGCGGCGCCACCCAATGTCTGGATGATGTGCATGTACCTTTTGTACGCATGCCCGAAGGCTTTGAAGCCAGCAAAACCGAAATGGTGGTGAGTGGCATTTGCCGCAAGTGCAGAAGCTAAATTGATTTTTGAAACACCAAGACTCAAGGAATACACAAAGGAGCACAAAGTAATTTACTATTCACTTTATTCACCGCGGAGACGCAGCGTAAACGAAGTGATCAATAGACGTCCTTGTGCTGCAAGCAGATCCAAGGTTTACATGCTGGTTTCCACACTTTCTTGTTCCTTATTTTTTGTTTCTTATTTCTTATTTTTCATTGCTACCTGTTATTGGCACATTTGCTAATTATCTCATTGGCTGTTCAGCATGCTTTTCCCGCTTACCTACCAAACCATACCACTGCAGCAAGAGGATATTACTGTTTACCTGCCGGAGCCAACGGCAGTGCATGCTTGCTTGCAAGAGCAGCAGAACCCTTACTGGGCAAGGCTTTGGCCGGCATCTATTGGTTTATCGAATTTTATTGTACAACATCCGGCTTGGGTACAAGTGCCACTGGTACTGGAGCTGGCGGCTGGTATTGGGTTACCGTCCATTATAGCAGCCCGTTTTGCGCAGCAGGTTATTTGTACTGATATTGAACCGAACGCCATTCCGGTAATGAAGGCCAATAAAAAACTGCACCAATGCACAAACGTGACTTGTACCGTAGCCGACTGGTTGCAGCTTCCTACAAGTTGGCATCCACAAACAATTTTACTGAGTGATGTAAACTACGAGCCCACTGCATTTGCCGGTTTGCTACAGGTAGTACAGCAACAATTGGCTGCAGGCGCCTGCATTATGTTGGCTACGCCACAGCGGCTCATGGCTAAGCCTTTTATTGAAGCACTGCTTCCTTTTACAATTGAGCAACATGAAGAAACCGTGCCACTGGATGGCAGCCTGCATTTTATCAGCATACTGGTGCTGAAGCAGTAGCAACCATTATCTTTCGGGTAAATCATTTCGCTACATGATGATGAAGCCTTTTTTCGTGGCAGCATGTTTGTTCGCAACTTTTGCCTTACAAGCACAAGCCCCCGGTTTGCTGAAACAGAACGGTATTCGCATTGGTGTAATGCCCGCAGGCAGGCTCAATGCCATTACCGATGTGCAGGGTGTAAAAGTGGGCCAAGTAACTATTGTGCAAGGCGACTCAGTACGAACAGGTGTGACGAGTATTTTGCCTCACGGCGGCAATTTGTTTCAGCAAAAAGTACCCGCTGCTGTGTTTGTGGGCAATGGTTTTGGCAAGCTGGCGGGCACTACGCAAATAGCTGAATTAGGCACCATAGAATCGCCCATTGTATTGACCAATACACTCAGTGTAGCTGCAGGCATACAAGGCATCATCGACTATACCTTGCAACAACCCGGCAATGAAAAAGTGCAAAGTGTAAATGCAGTGGTGGGCGAAACCAACGATGGCTTTCTCAACGATATTCGTGGCATGCATGTAAGTAAAGCACAAGTGCTACAAAGCATGTTGCAGGCAGACACCGGCGTGCTGGCGCAAGGCAATGTAGGTGCAGGCACAGGCACGGTGTGCTTTGGGTGGAAGGGCGGCATTGGTACTGCCAGCCGACAACTACCGGCCAATTTGGGCGGCTATACCGTAGGCGTATTGGTGCAAACCAATTTTGGCGGCGTGTTGGAAATAGCGGGTGTACCTGTGGGGCAGCTGTTGCAGAAATATGCATTGAAAGATGAACTCAATCATACACCCGATGGCAGTTGCATGATAGTGGTAGCGACCGATGCGCCACTCGATGCCCGCAACCTCGAACGGCTGGCCAAACGGGCCTTTATGGGTTTGGCCAAAACCGGCGGCATAGCCAGCAATGGCAGCGGCGATTATGTCATTGCTTTTTCAACAGCGAACAAAGTACCTCATCAACCAACGGCAGTGGTGGTGCCTGCACAATACCTGCACAACGAAGCCACAACACCTTTGTTCATGGCAGCTATTGAAGCTACCGAAGAAGCCATCATCAATTCATTGTTTGCAGCAGCAACTATGAAGGGGAAAGCGGGCCGTACCATTGAAGCATTGCCCAAGGAAAAAGTTATTTCGCTAATTCAGCAGTACAAGCGGGGTAACGGCCAATAGCATTTGAATCAAAAACCCTTGGGGTGGGGCAAAAACTGCTTTTCTTAACAAGCCTTCGCCCATCGATTGTTGATTTTGTTCGTACTTCGCAGCACCGAAACAAACGTAGCGGCATTCTTATGACTCAATTTCGTCCCGGTAGCTTTCAGATATTGCCGGTAATCATAAAAAATCTACTCATCATTAATGGTCTGGTGTTTTTGGCACAGATCACTTTTGACGGCGTGTACCCTGGCAGCGACTTACAAATAAAAGTGGGCAATACCAGCAACCTGTTTGCACTGCATCATTTGTTCTCTCCCCTGTTTAAGCCCTGGCAGTTGTTTACCCACATGTTTATGCATGGCAGCCTCATGCACCTTATCAGCAACATGTTTGCGTTGTGGATGTTTGGCTCCATTCTGGAAAACCTGTGGGGGCCAAAGCGTTTTCTCATTTTCTATCTGGTGTGTGGCTTGGGTGCGGCACTCTTACACCTCGGCTTTTTGTGGTACGAAAACATGCAACTCATCAGCGATTTTGAATCGTTTAAGGCACACCCTACCCTGCAGGCCTACCTCAATTATTACAATACTTACAACCTCAACTCTGGCTACGATTACAACATTGCGGCCCGCATACTCACCGCCTGGCAGTACGAGCCCAACAACCTGCAGATAGCCGAGCAAGCCGTGATGCTGGTAACCGAACATGCCAACTACTCGCTGAGCGAAGCCACCCTGGGTGCCAGTGGCGCTGTGTTTGGCTGCCTCGCCGCCTTCGGTTATTTATTTCCCAATACCCACATTTACCTCTACTTTTTTGTACCCATCAAAGCCAAATGGTTTGTGCTGCTGTACATAGCTTTTGAACTAAGCATGGCTGTGCGTAACAGTGCCGGCGACAACATTGCCCGCTGGGCCCACCTTGGGGGTGCTATCGTAGGTTTTTTGCTGGTGTACTTTTGGAACAAAACCAACCGGCGCCGTTTTTATTAAGTAAAATATCAATACCCCCACAACCACGCTCCTTGTTCATTCGTTGTAAAGGTTCAATTGGCCGCAAGGCTCATTTTTAAAAAAATCACACTTAGGATATGGGCACTTTTCCAGGACAAAAAAAGCGGACCATTTTACTGGGCGCAGAAAACAATGCATTGGTTGGCCTTATATCGGTTACGGCCGTTGTTTTTGTATTTATAACCTTTTTGCGCATTGGCTACTACCTCAGTGGTATCGATGAAAGTTTATTTATAACCCAAATATTCAACTGGTTTGCGCTACCCGCTGAGCCTACCAAATTGCTGAGCCGTCCATGGACCATTTTCAGCTACATGTTTACACACAGCGGTGTGTGGCAGCTCATCAGCAATATGCTGTGGCTGTGGGCTTTTGGCTACATTTTGCAAGACCTGATGGGCAACCGGCACCTGGCTCCCATTTTTATCTATGGTGGTTTGGTAGGTGCCTTTTTCTTTTTGATAACGGTGAATATTTTTCCGGTGCTGCAGCAGCAAATCAACATCATTCGCCCCATGGAAGGGGCCGGTGCCGGACTGATGGCCGTGGCGGTAGCCACTACTGCACTGGCGCCTAACTACCGCATTTTTCCTATGCTTATGGGTGGTATACCGCTGTGGGTGCTCACCCTCATTTTTGTGTTGATTGATTATGCCCTTATAGCCAGTGTAGGTGCAGGTACTGCGGTAGCTCATTTGGCCGGTGGTTTCATAGGCCTGATGTATATGAAAGCTGTGCAGCGTGGTGCCGACTGGGGCGAATGGATGCATCAATTGTACCATTGGTTCTTTCACATGTTCGACCCAAAAAAGGATGCTCAGCAACGCAAGCAAAAAGAAAAACTACACTACAAACAAGGCCCTGCTCCTTTTAAAGCTACCCCAAAACTGACACAGCAACGGGTAGATGAACTGCTCGATAAAATAAGTGTGCATGGCTACCACTCGCTATCGGATGAAGAAAAGGCCTTTTTGAAAAAAGCCAGCAACGAAGAATTGTAGCGTTTACCGTTTCATGCAGCAGCACCCCATACACAATTCTCCGTGGTTTATTCGGCTGTTGGCATGGCCGGCACTGGTACTGTATGCAGTAAGCCTGTTGCTGTACACCATACCGCCTGCACATTGGTGGCCCATGGGCATTTTAGGCATTGGCTGGCCGTATACCTGGCTGGCTTTTGGTGTACTGCTACTGTTGTTATACCGCTTTCGTTTTGCCTACCGCAGGTTTTGGTTGTACAGTTGGTGCATGGGTATTATAGTTATGAGCAACATGTGGGCCTTACATCCTTTCGCAAAAAAATGGGCGCCCCAACAAGCCGCTGGTTCGCTGCGCATTATGCAGTGGAATTGTGAGCAGCTGGCGGGTATCGATACTTTTTACAACCGCTATAGTGCAGACAGATCAGCGGCCGTTCAGTATATCCGGCAGCAGCAACCAGATGTAATTATGATGCAGGACTTTCAGGACTATAAAAGTCCGGTGCTCTGGTCCAACCTGTCGCTCATTCGTGATACACTGGGCTATCCTTTCGTTCATTTCGCCCCTTATTTTTCCGACACCAAACCGTGGGGCACCAATACAGAGGGCGTTATTATTTTTTCCCGCAGGCCTTTTATACAAACTGGCCGGGTGCAATATCCCAACAGGGAGTATGCCCCCTACATTGGCTGGGCCGATATAGCAATGAATGGTAAACCCGTAAGGCTGGCCACCACGCATTTTGTGAGTATGCACCTCAACCTGGGGGTGTTGCCCGCCGATACTTTCGGGTTTATATACAAGCAGGATACCAGCGTACTCGTTACCGGAAACAAGCTCAAAAAACTCCGCTACTTTCAAGCCTATCATACTACTCAGGCGCAAACGCTGCGGGCTTTTTTAGATACCTGTGCAGTGCCTGTTATTCTTGGTGCCGATCTCAATTCTGTTCCCACATCGTATGTGTATAGCAAGGTAAAAGGCCCGCTGAAAGATGCCTTTCTGGAAACAGGTTTTGGCTGGGGTAAAACCTACCGCAATTCGGTGCTACCCAACCTGCGCATTGATTACCTGCTGCACCACCCTCAGCTACAAGTGCTGCAAATGCACAGCCACACACTCCACATCAGCGATCATAAACCATTACTTGCAGATTTTGGATGGCGATAACAAACTAAATCAGGTTTCTTTACCCCA
>JADLHL010000126.1 GCA_020848815.1 Chitinophagaceae bacterium
CATACTGCGGATTGGAACCTGCCGTCCATTCTACACCCATCAACTTCACGGCTTCACCATTCAACCATATTTTACCATCCTGTAGCCGAAAGTTGCGAAAGCCAATATCCGCATGTTGCTTGTCAACAGCCTTCTTGCCATCCAGTACGGTTACCTCCAGGCGGTACAAATTCGGAAAGTCGAAATGCCAGGGTTGCACTTTTGGTAATGTAAGTTGCAAATGTGCAATGCCCTGCTGCCATAGAGGCTTTTGCGTTTGCTCGTATACGATAGTTCCCTTTTCATTGACTTCGCGTAAACGGATAGCCAATTGATATGGCTTCTTCATAGCGCCGGGCTGTGCTACCTGCAACCGAAGTGTACCGGCACTATCGGCTTCGTGCAGTACTGGCGTGGCTTTGAGCGTTGTGAGATCAGGTGTTTCACTCACCAACAATGCTACCGGGCGAATCAATCCGCCATCATTGGGCCAGTCGAACGAATTGCTGAACGGCACTTTGTTGGCACTATACGCATTGTTACAGGCTACCGTAATGCGATTCTCTTTTCCAGCCTGCACATACTTGGAAATGGGCACGAAAAACTTGTTGAAACCATCTCCTGAATGCCGGGCTACTTCCTGCCCGTTTACATACACAATGGCCGTGTGATTGACGGCACCAAACTGAAGTGTTAGTTGCTTGTTTTTCCACGCAGCAGGTACCATCAAGTTGTGCTGATACCATGCCCAGCCATAATGATGCTGCCATTGTTCATCCACATTCCACGTATGTGGCAGACTCACATTTTTTCCTGCAGGTAATGTCTTTGTAAACCATTGCTGCTGCTGACCTACAGCCGCTGTATCGGGTTGAAAAGACCATGCATTCGTTAACCACATGGTATCCCGTTGTGCATTCACCTTCACAAACAGGCATAGCATGCCACACAATAAAATCAGGTATTGCTTCTTCATCACCACTGTATTTTATTTCCCCCTTACTCCACAATAATTTCATCAGCAAACAACCAGCCGGGTTTGCCCTCGCCAGAATGGCCCTTAGGACAAGCATCAATGACTTTTGCTGTTACCCGTACATAACGTGCTTGTACTGCTGCTGACTTCACTGTAAAGTCTTTGATAATCGATGCTTTCTCATTACTACTCACTGTATTGTTGACTGTACCAAGGCTGCTAAAGTTTTGACCATCTGCAGAATACTCCACCGTTACAGATTGCGGTAAGAAAATCCAATCGTTATAGCGCTGCAAGCAACCCAGCGTTACCTGCTGTACAGATTTGGTGCTACCCAAATCAACCGTGGCTACCAAATCTTTTCCATTGAAGCCATGCCAGAATTTACCTACGGCATGCATTCCCCGAATGCCATCGGTGAGTGAATTTTGTCCATCGGCCTGATAGTAGCGGCTTACAGGATGTACATACTGCACCGCACTACCTACAGCTTTGTGCAACACAAAGTTTTGCGATGCAGCTTTCACGCCCATCACTTCACCTTGTATTACTGTTACAGCTTTCACTACTGCAGATTGCTGCAGTGTAAAAGGTGCCGTATAGCGTTGGCTGGTTACATTTGGTTCACTGCCATCGGTACTGTAATAAATGGCACCGTTCATGGCTTCGGTAGACAATTGTACCTGTACCTGTCCATTCGCAGAAACGGGCTTGATGTTCACCGTAAAATTACCCTTACTGTAATGCAAACCCTTTTGCTCAAACGCCCGGAAATGCGGTTGCAAACGTTGATTGAAACCTTGCCAGTCGCGGGTTTCTTTGGGGCTCCACACTACTTCGGCCAATGCCAGCATACGGGGCAAAATCATATACTCCACATGTTCAGCAGTGGTTACATATTCTGTCCACAGGTTGGCCTGTGCACCCAATACATAACGGGCTTTATCAGCCGGCAGCTCTGCCGGAATGGGCTCGTAGCTGTATACTTTTTGCAGCGTGTTCATGCCACCAATGGCACGGGGTTCACCTTCGGGGCCTGCCTGATAATGATCGAAATAGCAAGGCGATCCAGGTGTCATTACCACATCGTGGTTCATCTTCGCCGCTTCAATGCCACCGGCTTCACCTCTCCAGCTCATCACGGTTGCTTCGGGGGCCAGTCCGCCTTCGAGTATTTCATCCCAGCCAATCATTTTGCGGCCCTTGCTCACTACAAATTTTTCAATGCGCTGTATGAAATAGCTCTGTAGTTCTTCTTCATTTTTCAATCCTTGCTGCTGCATGCGTTGCTGGCAACGGGCACATTTTTTCCACGGGCCTTTGTCTACTTCATCGCCACCTATGTGGATGTAGGTAGAAGGAAAGATGGCCATGGTTTCGGTGAGTACATCCTGTAAAAACGTAAATACAGCATCGTTACCAGCACAATAGTTGGAAGCCATGTTGCTATAATCGCCACCGGTAAGCGGCTGTTGTGATTGCTGCGTACAGCTCAGCTGTGGGTAAGCAGCAATGGCCGATGCCACGTGGCCGGGCATTTCTATTTCGGGCACAATGGTTACGTTTCGCTGACGGGCATAGGCTACAATGTCTTTGAGCTGTGCCTGCGTGTAATAGCCGCCGTAGGTGGGCGTTTCACCCGGCTTGGCTTGTGGCCTGCTGCCCCATACTTTATCGTTTTGATCTACCCGCCACGCACCTACGCTGGTGAGCTTGGGATATTTTTTGATTTCGATGCGCCAGCCCTGATCATCTACCAAGTGCCAGTGAAACGTATTCATCTTATACGTGGCCATCAGGTCGATGTATTGCTTTATTACTTCGGGGCCGAAGAAATGACGACTTACATCGAGGTGCATGCCCCGCCAGCCAAAGCGTGGCGCATCCTGTACCCGCATACAAGGCACTTGCAGCAACGCATTGGTGCGAGTGGCTGGTAATGTTTGCAATACCGATTGCATGCCATAGAAAATACCGCCATAGCTGTTGGCTTTGATGGTAATGAGATTGGTTGATACATCCAGCGTATAGCTTTCATCGCTTGGCTTTACGGGTTTTGACAATTGCAATACAATGCGGCGGGCTGCATTGGGCTGTGCCGACAAACGGATGCCGGAGATATCGGCAATGGCTGCCTTGAACCAATCGGCCGCAGGTTGCAGCAATGCAGGCTCGTTGTATTGCAACGATACTGATTCGTTGATTAGAAAATTTCCGGACAACACTTCCAGCTTGGCCGGTTGCGGAATAATAGATACCTGCTGCGCCTGCAGCTTGCCCAGCAGCAGCATGGCTGCCAGCAATACGCCACTCATTCTTTTCATTGCTTCACGTGTATTTTAATCGTTGATATGTTGGGGGTGTTGGTCATCGTAATAAATACCCATTTCTGCCAGCACAGGATTGGCTCTGGTACCGGTAATGCGCAACCGCATGGCAGAAGTACTGACAGCAGGAAAACGCAACAGCCGCTTATAGCCAATAGTAGTGCCTGTTGCAGCCGTCTTCCATCCCTCTTCATCCAGGTATTCCAGCACAAAGTTTTCTACTCTTTGCCCTTTGCGAATGTCTTCCTGCAGCATCAACACATTCATGTCTTGTATGCCCCGCCATTTCCATTCTACCTGCATAGTTTGTTGCTGATCAAAAGTATAAGCGGTGCTATCGTAGCCGTCTGTCAGTAGCTGCGGATAGAGTAACGTACTTTGGGCTGATGATAACAGATTGCGGCGGAAAATATTGTTGCGACGTTGGCGCCATTGCTGTAATGCTTTCACATCTTGTTCGTGAATGAGACCCCGCTTATCGGGCGGAATATTAAGCAGCAAAACACCGTTTCGGCCTACTGAATGGAAGTAGATATCCAACAATTGTTCCGGCGTTTTTACCAGGCTGTCTTCGCTGGCATGGTAAAACCAACCCGGCCGTATAGACACATCTGTTTCTGCCGGATACCATACTAACGCTTTTGCATTGCTGATTTTTTCGCGACTGCCCAAATCATCGCCCATCATATCGCCGGCAGGTTTGAAGGCAAGGTCTTGCTGCGAATTGGCCGCTACTGCTGCAGGGTCCAGATGATTGGCAGGTACCACACTCCATTCTGTGGTACGGCCGTGGCCTGTTTCGGTACCAACCCAGCGTACATCAGGCCCCATGATGGCAATGGTGGCCTGCGGTTGCAGCTTCCGAATCACTTTGTACCAGCGGTCAAAATCATACACTTGCTTTTTGCCATTCGGCCCTTCGCCATTGGCACCATCAAACCACACTTCATCTACCTGTCCGTATTGAGTGAGCAGCTCCGTGAGTTGCTGCACAAAAAAAGTATTGTACGCTTCTGTGCCATAGCTGGGCTCGTGACGGTCCCAAGGCGAGAGGTATACTCCAAAACCGATACCTGCTTCGCGGCAGGCATCAGCTACTTCTTTTACCACATCGCCCTTACCATTTTTCCATGGGCTGGAGGCCACCGAATGTTGGGTGTATTTACTCGGCCACAAGCAAAAACCATCGTGATGCTTGGCGGTAATAATCACTTGTTTAATGCCGGCGGCTTTCACCGTATTCACCCATTGCCGGGCATCGAGTTGAGAAGGATTGAACAACTGCGGATTTTCTTTGCCATCGCCCCATTCACGATTAGTAAAAGTGTTGATACCAAAATGAAAAAATGCGGTGAGCTCTAATTGCTGCCAGCGTAGTTGCCGTGGCGTTGGAGTAACCTGCACAGCTTTGTGCAGTATTTGTGTCAGGCTGTCGGTGGGTGCAATCCATACCATGTTTTGCTGCTGTGCAGCAGCATGCAAACAGGTACTGGCAAGGAGTAAAGAGAGCAATCGTTTCATGCGGATGGTTGTGTAGGTGTTTTTATAGCATGGATGTAAAACCGGCAATAGCAGCGGCTGTAGATTGGTGCAGGTCCATCACCACAATCTTGTTTTGACCTTTCTTCAACCAGGTAGCGGGGCAGTACAAGCGGTATTGCGGACCAAGGTTCCAGTAGCGGCCCAGCAAGCGGCCGTTCACAAATACCACGCCTTTGCTGTAGCCGCTCAAATCGAGGTAAGTATCGCCGGTTTCGGTCAATGAAAATTCACCCGTGAAAAAACGGAAATCCCCATTTTGCTTAGTGGCACTCACTGCTTTCGGGAAAGGTTGTTTCATGAATGCCTCATCCACAGGCAGCAATTGTGTTTGCCAGTTCATCAGCGTCATGCCGTTGAGCGTTACACGGTCTGTAATGCCCTTGCGGTCAATCATGAACTGCGCAAAGTTGATATGGCCCATGCCTTCCACCACGATCGTGAGTTCAGGTATTGCGCTGTTGGTTTTGGGCAGTTGCACTTCCCAATTACCACCATCACGATAAACGGTATCTATAAATTGTCCGTCGAGGTACACCAATGCATAATCGTGTGGCTCCCAAATTTTGAGACGGCCACTTTTATGTCCAATCAGTTTGGTGCGGTACACAATGAAGCCCTGATTTTGGCCGTAATATTCCATGGGCTGTGGCTGTGCCGACGTATGCACTTTGGGTGCATAATCAAACAGGCTGTGGGCAGGCTGCATTGTGAAAGCGGGAATGCTGATATGCTTCACGGGAGCAGGTATGGGTGGGGCGGGCTTTCCGGTGTACTGTTCAATCAGCCGGCGCAGCATATGGTACTTCGGAGTTGCATTGCCCGACTCATCAATGGGGGCATCATAATCGTAACTGGTGAGGTCGGGTTGGTACTGCGTAGGACTGAAAGCATTGGCACCAGCAGTATAACCAAAGTTGGTGCCGCCATGTATCACATAAAAATTGAACGACTTTTTATTGGCCAGCAAAAAGCTCACTTCTTTTTTCAAAGCAGCTGTATCAGGCCGGGCCCATTTTTCACCCCAGTGGGTGAGCCAGCCGGGATACGTTTCACTGCTGAAGGAAGGCACGTTGGGATTTTGGCGGGTGGCTTGTGCAAAAGCGGCAGAGTCGCTACCGCTGTCCAAACCAATGGCTGCATCAATCAAACTACCCGCTTCGAGCATGTAAGGCGTAGGGCCATCTGCCGTATAAAAAGGTACATCAATACCTGCCTTGCGCCACATGCTGGCAAGCGTTTGCATGTAGGTCCGATCGTTGCCGTATGAACCATATTCGTTTTCTACCTGCCACATCAAAATAGGGCCACCTTTGCTGATTTGCAAATGCCGCACATGAGCAGCCATAGCCGTTACATAGCGCTGCACTGCTGCCATGTAGCGGGTATCCATACATCGGATTTTGATGTCGGGAATTTGCAACAGGTACGTGGGCAGGCCACCAAAATCCCACTCGGCACATACATAAGGCCCCGGGCGAAACAGCACCCACATGCCTTCTTCGGCACACAGCTGCACAAATTCAGCCATGTTACGATTCTCGGTACTAAAATCAAACTTACCCTTGCTTACTTCATGATAGTTCCAAAAGATATAAGCGGCCACAGTATTGCAGCCCATGGCTTTAATCATTTGAATGCGATGACGCCAATAGGCCTTGGGCACCCGTGCCGGATGCATTTCGCCAGCAATAATTTGGAATGGTTTTCCATCCAGCATAAATTCCTGTCCTTTAAACGCAAAGCTGTGTTTGGCAGCAGGTTGTTGTGCCCAACCATTCAGCTGACAAAAAAATAATGCAAAAGCAAGCCACCATTTATTCATGATCTCAATATCATTTGGTAAACAAATTTCCTCTATTCAAAAGACAATTCTTCACGATTCAGCGCAATACCCGTAATAAATAAATTTATCAATAGCAGAAAGCTTATTCCATGTATTTGAAAAAACTTCGTTTCATTTTGTGGCTGCTAAAAAGGTGAACATCCATTTCACCGGCTGTTGCCAGTCTGCCCGAAAGCTACCCACAGGCGCTTTTATCAATACCGTATTCCATCCTTTCTGGAAAAATATTTTTGTCGGCGGCCGGTATGCATAGCCTTCGTCGGTGTATGGAATTTCGAGATGACCTTGCTGTCCTGCCCGCTGCCATTGTGGTGGCGCTATGCGTTGGCCATTGACCCATACTTCACTGCCTTTATCATCCCACGCACCTGCAGGCAAAGAATGTGTAGCAGTAGAACGTGACAAATCATTGAAGCCAATCCATGCAACTGCCATGCCTGCTTCGTTGCACCAAATCTTTCGCACAGCATACCAGGTAGTGCTGTCGGTGGGCTTGGCCAAATGTGAAGGAATCATAGGATGCCAGAAGTGCCGCAGCCAAATAGTACCACCTGTAACGGTTGGGTATTGCTGTAGTTTCACTGTATCCCAAAAAGCGGGTTGCTCGGGTGCAAAAGCCTGCTGCAGTTTGCCGCCATTTTTATATGGCCCAATCAAGGTCCATTCGATATTGGCCTGTGGCCAGTAAGGAAAAGATAGCTGCTGAAAATACTGCTGCTGATGCGCCAGCAAGCGTTGCTCAAAAACAGCAAAGGCCGCATGCTTCGCAGTACCCTTTGCTGCCATGGCTGTGGTATAATTTTTCCATCCCTTGCCTTGCCAGGTACGCTCCGCAAATGTGAGCATCACCGGATACACAGCATTCATGCGTATGAGGTCGGCTTCTACACTCACCCTCCGGTCGGGCCAGTTGCAAAGTATGGCGCCACGGGCATCGGCAGTGGCAGTATCTACATCACAAATCTGATGATGGTAAGTAGTGACCACGCCATCCAGCGGATCAAAATGATTGAGGTACAAATGCCGGGAGTCAACAGCAGGATAACCTTCCTTCACTTTGGTATTGCCATTCCACATTTGCATATAAGTTCCCTTAGGCACATTGCCGCCGGGGTCCCAGGCCCACACCTGTTTGCCCAGTGATTTGAGCAAGGCCACCATCTCTGGCAGAAAACTTTGGTTGGTAATTTTCACTTCATCGCCACCAATATGTATAGCAGGCAAATCGTAGGTGTCACAAAACTCCCGCAGTATGTTTTTGCAAATGGCCATGCCCGAATCGCTTTGCATGTTTACCCCCATAGCTCTTTCAAAAGCTGCACTATGCCCGGGCATGTCTATTTCAGGTATCAGGGTAATGTGCCGTTCCTTGCAATACGCAATCAGCTCCTGCATATCGGCTACGGAGTAATATTCACCCGCATTGCGCTGCATGTGTTGTGGTGCGGTGAGCTGCGGATAGCGGCGGCTTTGCAGGCGCCACGCAATATCTTCTGTAAGGTGAAAATGAAACACGTTGAGTTTGTACGCCG
>JADLHL010000127.1 GCA_020848815.1 Chitinophagaceae bacterium
CTTTGGTATAAATAATTGTGTGCCTTAGGCGGCATATTGTTTTCTATTCCTGTTCATCCATTTTATAGAAACCACTACGTTTGGTTAAACGCTTTTGCTGTACCTTGCCTGTAAGCAAAAAATCAAAACGATATGAACAAGCTTCGTTCGTTGGTGGAGTACAACCTGTTTGGTGTGTGCAGTTATTTGGGTGAAAAGTTCAATATCGCATCTTCCAAAATCCGGTTGTATTTTATTTACCTGTCGTTTCTCACATTTGGCAGCCCGGTCATTTTTTATTTCTTTCTGGTATTTTGGATGAATATGCGCCGCTACATGCAAAGCATGAAACGAAATCCGCTGTGGAATGCCTGACTGGAACAATAAGACCACAAAAAAGAGCCGCACCAATGCAGGTGCGGCTCTTTTGATTTATCCAACATACCGGCCCCAAACGGTATCGGGGCGGTTAAATATCTGCGGCCCTGTTTCCTGAATGGAGTCGTTGAAATGTCGATCATTACCCGAGCTGCAATGAATCACTTTGTCCATTTGTCCGTTGCTCACTTTCGATACCAGTCCTACGTGGCCAATGGCTCCACCTGCACCAAACACTACAATGCAGCCGGGCTCTGGTATAGTGATGCGTTCAAAAATACCGGCACTGCTATTAACATCCGCCACCATACTGTCGGTATAAATCCAACCGCCATAGCGGCCATAAAACGGAATGTTTGTTTTGCGGGAAAGGCCTAAAATCCAACACACAAAACCACTGCAATCGCATTGCTTGTTGGCATTGCTGGGCAGAGCAGCGTTGGGGTTCATGCCACCGGCGCCAAGTTTGTATCGTATCCCTTTGTTAATCGCCGTTTTGGCCCGTGCAATCAGCTCGGATTGTTTGGTGTTGACGACTTCAATCTCAGGCTCGGGCACATCTTCAATATTGGGTATGTGAATGAGCTGCCCCACAAAAATTTTAGAAGGATTAATGATACTGGGATTGAACGAGAGCAGCAATGCTGTTGGCAGGCCAAATTGCTTGGCAATTTTCGACAAGGTGTCGCCGGATTTTACTTTGTAATACATGTGTGCAACGATTTTGATGTGAGCAAATGAGGATTTCGTTTTCGTTAATGTACAACGATGCTTTGGGCCCTGCAAGCGTAGATACACGTATGCTGTATAAAAATGCCTGCGGCCGTTACAGCCGCAGGCATTTTGCTAACTCAAAAACCTTTATTGTTTCACAAACGCTACCCTGCGGTTAGTGGCTCTGCCTTCTGGGGTATCGTTGCTGCCAATAGGTTTGGTTTGGCCGTAGCCTTTGGCGGTAAGTCTTGCGGCATCAATGCCCATCTCAATCATTTTTTCACGAACCGTATTGGCCCGGGCTTCACTCAGTTGCATGTTGGCTTCAGCACTGCTGCCTGCTTCGGCGCTGGTGTGGCCGGCTATTTCAAATTTTATGGCAGGGTCGTCTTTCATCAGCTTTACCAGACTGTTGATTTCGCCCATACTTTCGGGCAGTAAAACAGGAGAGGCTCTTTCAAACAAAATGCCTCTGGCAATGTACACATTGTTGGTAGTGATTTGCTTGGCGGGGCTTTTGCCACCGGCCAAAATGCGGAAGTTTTTGATGAGTACCGGCGCATCATAATCGCCATCAATATTAAAGCGCAGCGAGGATGGATTGGCAAACTCAATTTGCGCATTCAGAATGCGGTATTGATTGACATATACTTTAACGCTCTTTTCATTTACGCTGATGGCAATGTGTTTCCAGTCTTTGAGTACGGCATTTTCTTTATCCGCCCGAAAGTCGTATGGCCATTGGCCTTGCGCCTGATTAAAAGAGGCTTCGGCATTGGCCCAAATTTTAATCGGGTATTGCTCAAACTGGCCACCATCCTGGTTTTTATCTATGGATGCGTTTGATAAAAACAACGTAACTGCACGGCCATATTGCCAGGCATAATTCACATACTTAATATCGAACTCTATGGTAAAACGTTTGGGCAGGTAGCTGGATAGTTTCATGCGGGGGCGGAGCGTGGTGCCCTGCCGGGCAGCAATCATCATTTCGCCATCGGCATCGGTTATTTCTGCACGGCCCTTGTCGAGTATCCAACGGCTGGGTATTTCGTTGGCTTCTTCATTGCTCAGGTCATCATTAAAAAGCACCGAGTCGCCGGGTACAAAATCGTAGGCTGCATAGGCACCCAGGTTGGCGGCTTTGCCATTGCCACCAGCAGGCGTTTCTGCCGTAGGGGTATTGCCTGCAGGCTTGTCTCCGTTGATGATTTTATCAGCGGTTTTATCTACTTCTTTTTTCACTTTATCTCCCAGCTTTTTAATGAGCTGTGCAGGTACGGCCTGTGCCAGTAAAAAACCGGCCACAATGAGCAGTGCTTTTTTCATGGGGGTGACATTGAAGGGTGGAAAATGGTATCCATTTTTCCTTACAAATAAGCAACAGAAAACGGCCGGAAAGCATCCCCCAAAACAGGGAAATAACGGGCACAAAAAAGGCTGCACCAGTGGTACAGCCTTTATGAAAAAATGGAATGAATGCTTAATTGAAAGCGTTGAGCCCGGTTACATCCAAACCAGTGATAAGCAGGTGAATGTCGTGGGTGCCTTCGTAAGTGATGACACTTTCGAGGTTCATAATGTGGCGCATGATGGGGTACTCGCCGGTAATGCCCATGCCGCCCAACATTTGGCGGGCATCGCTGGCCACCTGCTTGGCTATTTCGCAACTGTTGCGCTTAGCCATGCTGATTTGAGCAGGCGTTGCACGGTTTTCATTCATGAGCACACCCAAGCGCCACACCAGCAATTGAGCCTTGGTGATTTCAGTAATCATTTCGGCCAGCTTCTTTTGCTGCAACTGAAAACCACCAATGGGACGGTCGAACTGAATGCGTTCTTTGCTGTAACGCAGCGCTGTATCGTAGCAATCCATGGCGGCGCCAATGGTGCCCCATGCAATGCCGTAACGGGCTTTGTTGAGGCAGCTCAACGGTCCTTTCATGCCTTGTACATTGGGCAAAATATTTTCTTTCGGCACTTTTACATTATCAAACACCAACTCACCGGTGGCACTGGCCCGCAGGCTCCACTTGTTGTGGGTAGTGGGGGTAGTAAAACCTTCCATACCACGCTCCACAATTACACCACGTACTATGCCTGCTTCGTCTTTGGCCCACACAACCGCCACTTGCGCAAACGGTGAGTTGCTGATCCACATTTTGGCACCATTTAAAATCACATGGTCGCCGGCATCTTTAATATTGGTAAGCATACCAGCAGGGTTGCTGCCGTGGTTGGGTTCGGTAAGGCCGAAGCAGCCCAGCCATTCGCCGCTGGCCAGTTTGGGCAGGTATTTCATGCGTTGTTCTTCGCTGCCAAATGCATGAATAGGATACATGACCAACGAACCTTGTACCGATGCGGTGCTGCGAACGCCACTGTCGCCACGCTCCAGTTCCTGCATCATCAATCCGTAACTGATATAATCGAGGCCGCCGCCACCATATTGCTCAGGAACGGTTGGGCCAAAACAACCCAGTTCGCCCAGCTGACGCACTATCTGTTGCGGAAATTCTGACCGCTGTGCATACTCTTCAATGATGGGGGAGATTTCTTTTTTTACATAGGTCCGCACCGTGTCGCGGATCATCAGGTGTTCTTCAGTCAGCAGTTCATCCAGCAGGTAATAATCCGGACTTTGAAAGAGGTCTTGCTGCGGCATAATCGTTGTTTTTTATTGAGAGTGGCAAAGGTAAGGGATGCGGGAAGAGGCACATCATGGAATGAGTGAAGGCACAATAAATAACAGGCAGCGGGCAAGAATGGTTGCGGAAGGAATTCATTCAATGATGAATTGGGGGCCTTTCTTCTAAAGGGAATAAGGAATAAGAAATAAAGAATAAGAAATAAAGAAGTAGTGGAATGCAAACACTCAAAAAACCAAAAACCAAAAACCAAAAACCAAAAACAAGGCAGCCCCAACTTATAAACCTGCAAACTTACCAACCTCCCAACATCAATACCGTCTTCCTTCCAGCGAAGGATCCTGCACACCCAGCAGGTAAATTTCTACGCCGGGTGGAAGCAGGCCCTGATCTTTTTTGTAACACTGCTGTATGTAATAGCCCAGCTCCAGTTCGTTTACAATGGCCAGAAAATCGTAGGGTGGCCGGTACTTGAACATGAACTTTTTGATGGCTACATCATCCGTCATGCCGGTTACTTTTTTTACAAAAGTCTTGTTGAAGCGGTAGTCGATGTACTTATCCTGCTCTTCTTGTATCAGGCGGGTTTGCAGGCTCAGCAATTGACGGTTACGCCGAAACCGAAACAGATTAATGATATCATTGGGGTCCATACCTACACCGCCATTGGCCACATTAATATTGCGCAGCGGGTTGGGTTTTTGGTAGTTGAAATATTTGGCATAATCCCGACGGTTGGCCAGCGAATCCATCTTGTAGTTTTTGGCATACACCGTAACCGGCGGCAGGTTGTTGGTTTGCACATGCAGCGCCATGTTGAACTGGTTGGGGTCTTGCATGCCGGCAACCGGGTACTTGCCGGTCACTTTGTTTTGGTAAGAAAAGAAGACTGAGTCGGTAATGCGGACCAGAATTTTGTAATGGCCCAAAGTGTCTGTCATGGTGGCCTGGCCGTTAGTAGCCATTACTGTTACCGATTCCATGGGGTTGCGGCGGCTGATGTCGTACACAGTGCCCTTTATTTCCATGAGAGGCTGCCCGATTGCTGCCGTCGAAAACAGCAACAACATTACCTGCAACCATAGTTTTTTGAGCACAGCCATGTGCCGAAGATAAGTTGCGGCCTTTTACGCCAAACAGAAGCCATAATTTTAACGAAATGCCATGAGACACAGGGGGTTGCATAACATATGGTTATATAACCTTAATCATTGGCTAAAAGCATGATGCTCATGGTGATGGGGAAAGCTGACAAATATCTTTGCCGCCTTCCAACCTTTTACCTGTGCAAGGGTTTTATTTGCAAATCACACAAAAACTGAACAAAACTTACTATGGCCATTGATACTCAACAAGCCGTTTTGCAACGCTCCATTTTCCGGCTTTTCCGGATTATAAGACTGGAGCGACGTGAAATTTGGGCCATTTACTTCTATGCCATATTGTTTGGCTTGCTGCAACTTACCTTGCCATTGGGCATACAAAGCATCATCAACTTTGTGTTGGCGGGCAGCTTTAGTACATCCATGATTATTTTGATAGGAGCGGTGGTAACCGGTGTTTTATTTACCGGGATTCTGCAAGTGAATCAAATGAAGCTGAATGAAAAAATTCAGCAAAACCTGTTTGCACAATATTCTTTTGAGTTTGCCCACCGCATACCCAAAGTAGACATGAAAAGTGTGGATGGCTATTACATGCCCGAATTGGTGAATCGTTTTTTTGATGTGATTTCATTGCAAAAGGGGATGAGCAAACTGTTGCTCGATTTGCCGGTAGCTACCATTCAAATTGTGTTTGGCCTGATCCTCCTTTCTTTTTACAACGCTGTATTCATCGTGTTTGGCTTGTTGCTGTTGGTGATTTTGTTTCTCATTATCCGCTATTCCAGTGCCCGTGGCCTTGCTACCAGCATGGAAGAAAGCGACTACAAATACGGTGTAGCCAGCTGGCTGCAAGAAGTGGCGAGGGTAATGAAGTCTATTAAATTTTCCCGCGACACCGGCATTCACATTACCAAGACAGACGAGTTGGTGAGTGGCTATTTGCAAGCCCGTACCAGTCACTTCAAAATATTGTTGCTGCAATACTGGTCACTCATTTTGTTTAAAGTACTCATTACACTGGCCATGCTGGTGGTGGGCGGCTTTTTGCTGATTGATCAGGAATTGAACGTAGGCCAATTTGTGGCGGCAGAAATCGTAATCATCACTGTGTTGGCCAGCATCGAAAAATTCATCATCAGCCTCGATAAAGTGTATGATGTACTGACCTCGGTAGAAAAGCTGGGCAAAGTGATAGACAAACCTCTGGAAACTACAGGCACAATGCCTTTGGATATGTCCAACGGTATCAGTATCGAAACAAGAGCATTGTCTTTTTCTTACAACCAAGACCAGGTGATTTTGAAACATGTGGACATGCGCATTCCTGCCGGTAAGCTAGTGTGCATTGCCGGTCCTGAGGGCTCTGGTAAAAGCACGTTGCTCAGATTGCTGACGGGATCTTTTGCAGACTTTGATGGTAAAATTCTCATCAACGGATTGCCGATTGGCAATTACAGCCTCGATTCGCTGCGCAATGCCACGGGCATTTATTTCAGCCAGCAAGAAATATTTGAAGGCACGTTGTGGGAAAATGTGTCGCTGGGCAATTGTGCGTACACGCCACAGGAAATGATTCGATTGGCAGAAAAAATAGGTTTGGGCAATTTTATTGCAGAGCAACCCAAAGGTTTTGATACTTACATAGACCCAACGGGCGGCAGACTGAGCAAAACCACCACGCAACGTATCCTGTTTTTGCGGGCATTGGCGGGCAAACCCAAGCTGTTGTTGCTGGAAGAACCCTGGGAAGGCATGGATGATAGTTCCAAAATTTCCATGATTCGTTTTTTACAACAAGACCTCCAAGAATGCACCATTGTGGTAGCTGCATCGGATCCTGAATTGATGCAAGTTGCAGACATCGTATACAATATTCAACCGGTAAATCCTCACTTGTAATAGTTATGCGCATCGAACACTTAACAGGCACCATTGGCGAAAGACTTCCGGTAGAAGTAAAGGCCCTTGATATGGTGTATGAAAAAGACCGCAAACGCTACATGCAGAAATGGGTGTGGGTGTTGCTGGGCGTAATTTTGATTTTTCTTTTTCTGCCATGGACACAGAATATCCGTTCTACAGGTTTTGTAACCACGGTCAATCAAGATGACAGACCACAAGAACTCAATAGCCAGATTCCCGGCAAAATCATTAAGTGGTATGTAAAAGAAGGCGACTTTGTACAAGCCGGCGACACCATTGTACAGCTGGGTGAAATCAAAGACGATTATCTCGATCCGAATTTGATTCCGAAAACGCAGGAGCAAATTGCTCAAAACGAAAACAAGGCCCGCTTTTACGAAGGCAAGGCCGCTACCTCGCAGCAGCAAATGCAGTACCTGCTGGAGCAACGGGATTTGAAAATGGCTTCGCTGGACAACAAACGCATTCAGATAGAACGCAAGATTCAGGCAAAGCAGCTGGAAGTGCAAGCGGCGAAAGTAGATGAGCAACAAGCCAGAGAACAGCTCGGGCGTGCCAAAACCATGCTGGAAAAAGAAGCCATCAGCAAGTTCGATTTTGAAAGACGCAATGCCACTTTTCAAAAGGCGCTGGCGGCGGTTACAGATAAACAAAATGAACTCGATAACCTGCGGCAAGATTTACTGATTAACAAACTCGACATCAGTAACGCGGCACAGGAGTATGCAGAAAAAATAGCCAAGGCACAAGGCGATCAGTTTGCCAGCAGCGGTGCGGTGGCAGAGGCGAAAGAAAAAGTGGCTTCGCTCAGCATCAAAAAGCAAAACATTGAGCAGCGTTCCGGTTATTACTTTTTGGTGGCACCACAAAGTGGACAGGTCATCAAAGCCATGAAAGCAGGTATCAATGAGATTATAAAAGAAGGCGAAAAGATTGTAGAAATTGTACCGCAGGATATTGATTACGCTGTTGAATTGTTTGTAAGCCCCATGGATTTGCCACTGGTAGACATTGGTCAGAAAGTCCGTTTTATGTTCGATGGCTTTCCGGCCATTGTATTTAGTGGATGGCCAGCTGCCAGCTACGGCACCTACGGTGGCAAAGTGATTGCTGTAGAAAGCAACCGTAGTGTAAATGGGAAGTTTCGCATACTGGTAGCCGAAGACAGCACCGAACGCCACTGGCCTCCGGGCTTGCGCCTCGGCTCTGGCGCCTCTGGCTTTGCCTTGCTGAAAGATGTGCCCGTTTGGTATGAGTTGTGGCGAAATATCAACGGTTTCCCGCCAGAGTTTTACAAGCTGGATAAGCCTGCTGCCAAAGACGATAAAAAAGAATAACGATTACAGATTGGTGAATACCGCACAAGCACACTGCATGAAAAGATTTGGTTGGATATTGGCTGTATGCATCAGCATGGTTTCCGTGGCAAAGGCGCAAGATTCGCTGGCCATACTGGGACCTGTGCAATACCTCGATTTGGTGCGGCAATATCACCCCGTGGTAAAGCAGGCCGGCCTGATGGTAAACAACGCAGAAGCGCAGTTATTGGCCAGCCGCGGCCTCTTCGATCCGGCAGTTTATTTTACCAACGATCAGAAAACCTTTGATGGTAAAAACTATTACAACTACAGCCATACTACATTAAAAGTACCCACCTGGATGGGCATTGAGTTAATGGCTGGATTGGAAAACAACGGCGGTGAATTTACAAACCGCGAAGTGTCGTTGGGACAAACGAGCTATGCAGGCCTAAGTATACCACTGGCTAAAAACCTGCTGATGGACCGCCGCAGAGCTGGCCTGGCACAAGCCAAACTATTTGTGCAGCAAAGCAAGGCCGAGCAATTGCTGATGGTGAACGATGTGCTTTTTGAAGCCATGGATGCATACTGGTATTGGGTGGCGCAATATCAGGTGTACCGCATTCTTAGCAACGCTGTTACCATCAATACCAAACGCTACGAAACATTGCGCATTACCGTAGAGCAAGGCGACAGGCCCGGCATTGATAGCACAGAAGCATTGACACAACTGCTGACGTTTCAGGCAGCACAGGCCAATGCCTACAACGAATTTTTGAAAGCAGGCTTTGAACTGAGCAATTATTTGTGGACGCAGGACATGCAACCGGCTGTGTTGCCTGCCTCAGTAGTGCCTGCGGTAAATACAGATGAAACTGATCCATACAAAATGCAGTTTAAACCGCTGAATGAATTGCTGGATGTGGCTGGTACGAACCATCCGAAACTGCAAACCTTTCAATTTAAACTGGATGCGTTGGAAATAGAACGGCAGTTGAAATTGCAGAGCTTGTTGCCAGCGGTAAATTTGAAATACAATATTTTATCAAAGGGGTATCAGGTGTGGGATAGTTTTGATGCGGCCACATTGCAAAACAATTACAAGTTTGGTTTGGAAGTCGGCATCCCATTATTTCTACGACAGGGCAGGGGAGATTACCGTTCGGCAAAACTGAAAATACAAGCGACTGAAGTAGACCGGAGTGCAACCCAGTTGGGCATAGCCAACAAAGTAAAACAGTACTACAACGAAATGCTGAACCTGCTGCAACAACTGCGTTTGCAAGAGCAGGCATTACAAGCCTATCAAAAAATATTTGATGTAGAACTCATGAAATTTGAGCTGGGAGAAAGTACCCTGTTTTTGCTCAACAGCCGCGAAAACAAAGTGCTGGAAAGTCGACAGAAAGTAGCCGAGTTAAAAGCGAAATACTTCAAGAGTTTGTATGCGGTAGAATGGGCCGCTGGTATCCTGCGTTAATCTTCTTCTTCTACATCGCTGCGCTGTTGGGCCGCGGCATCTGCTTGTGCAGCAATGGCAGCCAGTGCCAGCAACTCCTTGCGTTTGTGCCCTTCAGTCTCGTTGTCGAAACAATTGGCAAACTGCTCCAGCAACAGTTGAATAATCTGCCGGTTGCTGCGGGGCTTAAAATACGATGGCGTAGACGCAACACCGATGCGTTTGAAATACAGCTCAATGTCTTTTAGCTGAAAGCCAATGCCACTGTTGGGGTCGATGTAGAACTTAATGGTGTCGGCCGGATGGGTGAGTTCAAAATCATTTTCAAACAATACCTGGTGTGAAAACCAGCCCAGCACAAATTGGCGGGGGATATTGATGGCCCGAACGGGCAAATCCAGTTGCTCGGCTAAAATGAGGTACAAGATGCCATTGGTAATGGAATTGCCCTTTTTGCTTTCCACTACTTTGTGAATCATGTAATCGTTGGGCTGCGTGTAGACGAGTTCGCTGCCTTTCATTTTGTAAAAATTGTAGAGAATGCTCTCCACAATTTTGATTTGCTCCAGCGGGGTGAGGTAGCTGTTCATTTCCAGCCAAATGTTGCGGCGCATCCGTTCAATTTCCTGAATGGTTTGCACACTTTGCAACTCGGGATACTGGTATTTTGCTACCAAAAATGCACCGTAGAGCAAGTCACTTTCGCCATTGGCCCAGTTGGTAAACTCTTGTACGAGGTTGCTGTAATGAATGCGGTGAATGATAAGTTCAATCCGCTCCTGCAATGCATCATCCGGCGATTGCTCCCAATACGTTTCCAGATTCGGAATCACACTTTGCCCGTAGCTGAGCAGCTTTTCTTCTACCGATACCAATACTTCCGTATCCGTATCATCCAGCAGTTGGAGCAGCGCATTTATTTCACGTTCACGGGCAGAATACATACTGTCGCAGGTTGGTAAGCGTTTGGCAGTTTAAAATTGCCAGCCAGCCAGCGGCAGTCCAAATCTGTTTTTACACATGGGCTGCATTTAGCCCGAATGCTTATTTGGGTTGCAGCATTTCTACAATGGGTTCGCCTATGCAGCCGCTGGGCATTTGTATTTGCAACATAGCCGCCAGGGTAGCACTAATGTCGGTCATGTGCGTGGTGCGGTTGGTGCGGCCCGGCGTTACTCCCCAGCCCATAAATACGCAAGGGATATGTGCATCGTATGGATACCAGGCGCCGTGTGTGGTGCCCGTAGCGCCACCATAAAAGAAACCAGCTTTCAGTACTACTTCAATATCGCCGCTCAGCTTGGGGTTGTACACATTGCTAAAGCGTTGTTTCATTACGGCGGGCATTACTGCTTCATCCATTTCTTTAAAAGAAAATGCATTAAGCACATGCGGCAGTTTTTTCAATTCAGCAATGATAAAATCACTGATTTCTTCGGCATCCTTACCTGCTGAGTCAATACGGTCGTGGTGAAGGTACAATTGGTAGTTGCTGTAGTTGCGGATGGCGCCGTTAATGCCGAATTTTTCAGCCACTTTTTTGTTGAGGTCGGCAGTGTTGGATGGCACCGTTTTTACATCAATTTTATGCTTGGCCAAAAAAGCAGGCACGTGTGCCACGCCATGATCGGCCGTAATGAAGAAGGTGTAATTGCCGGCACCTACTTCTTTATCCAAAAAGGCAAAGAAGGCCGCCAGTTCACGGTCGAGGCGCAGGTAAGTATCTTCAATTTCTACAGAGTTAGGACCGTATTGGTGGCCTACATAATCGGGGCTCGACAAGCTTACGGCCAGCAAATCAGTGATGTCATCTTTACCCAACTGTTCTGCTTTCAATGCTGTTTTGGCAAATTCCAATGTGAGGGTATTGCCATAAGGTGTAGCCCGAACGGCGCCATAGTTTTTGCCCATATGCTGACGCAGGCTGTGTGGAAAAACCGGTGCTGCTTCGCCTGCATTTTTGCCTTCGTAAGGCACGTTGTCGTCGTCGCTGAGTTTATAGGTTTCAATGGGGTACAACGTTTTCCAATCGTTGCTGTACAAGCTGTCTACCAGTTTTTTATTGTTGAACTGCTGCACCCAATCTGGCAGCGTATTCATGTAGTACGTGCTGCTTACAAAAGCCCCATTGGCACCTTCGTACCAATAAGCAGTACCAGTGTGGCCTGCAGGCAAAATGGCACCGCGGTCTTTAATAGCCACGCCCACCACTTTCGATTGAAAGTTGGTTGCCAAACGCAGTTCATCGCTAATGGTCGTTACCCACAAATTGCGGGGCGACATGGGCTCTGAGTTAGCCACGCCGCCTACAATTTTCACTTTATCGTCTTCTACGCAATATACTTCTCTGCCTTGCTGCGGATCGAACCATTCATTGCTCACAATGCCGTTGATGGCAGGCACAGAGCCGGTGTACACACTGGCATGGCCCGCAGCCGTTACAGTAAGTGCATAAGGAATCATGGTGTTTTCAGCAGAAAAACCCTGCTGAATCAAACGCTTAAAACCACCATCGCCGTAGCGGTTGGCGTAGCGGTACAAAAAGTCCCAACGCATTTGGTCTACCACCATGCCTACTACCAGCTTGGGCTTTTTGGGAGCCGCAGCTTTTTTTGGTGCTTGTGCTATGCCGGCCAGTGCCAGCAGCAATACCAATGCAAAAAGGGAAAAACGTTTCGTCATGACCATGCTGTTTTAAGAAGGGCAAATGTACACCCACACAACAGCCGTCCATTGATAAATTTTTATGAACAAACGGCGCTGCTATCCAAACAAATCGATGGCAGTGCGAAAGGTGTTGCAATGCGCTTCTACAATGTGTTTGATATCGGGGCTATAGCCGCCGCCCATAGCAATGCAACATGGAATGTCATGCTGCTTGCATGCTTGCAACACAATAGCATCCCGCTGTTGGCAGCCGGCCATGCTCAGGTTGAGTTTGCCAAACTTGTCGGTGCTCAATACATCTACACCGCTCAGGTAAAAAATAAAATCGGGTTGTAGGCGGTGCAGCAATTGTTGCAAATGCAGCTGCAATAGTTGCAGGTAATCTTCATCGCCAATACCATCGGGCAGGGGCACATCCAGATCGCTTTTTTCTTTGATAAAAGGATAGTTGTGACCGCCGTGCATGCTAAACGTAAACACCCGTGGTTCCTGTGTAAAAATGCTGGCGGTGCCATTGCCTTGGTGTACATCCAAATCTACAATGAGTATTTGTTTTGCCAGCTGCTGATGCAATAAATAATTGGCTGCAATGGCCATATCGTTGAGCAGGCAAAAGCCTTCGCCGCGGTTGGCAAATGCATGGTGGGTACCACCGGCTACATTGAGAGCCACGCCGTGCTGCATGGCCAGTATCGCACAATCGATGGTGCCTTGTGCAATCATGATTTCCCGCTGCACCAGCTGCGCCGACAACGGAAAACCAATGCGACGAATATGCGATGGCGTAAGGGCCAGTTGCTCCAGGTCGTGCCAGTAGCCGGCATCATGCGTCAGCAAAATGATGTCTTCGGTGCAAGCTGCCGGCGAAAATATTTGTGCCGGCGAAATGCTGCCTTCGTGCAGTAACTGCGCCGGTATGAGCTCATACTTGAGCATGGGAAACCGGTGCCCCTCGGGCAGCGGATGCGCATAAATAGGATCGTAAGCAATGTGTACCATGGCACTACAACGGAATGACTTGTTGGTTGGCAATGGCAAAAACAACGTCTTGCTTTTTTGGTTGAATGGGGTGGGTGCCGGTAAACACACCAAAGGCGGGTAAGATGCATTGCTGTGGCGCAAAATAAAAACAAGGCACCCGCAGGCTTTGCCTTCCTGTACCCATCAGCCTAATGCCCGGATGAATGTGGCCACAGATGATGGGAATCTCTTGTTGTCCGTCTTCTGGTTCGTGCACAAATCGGAGTCCGTTTTCCTGCCACTCGCTGCAGCACTCTATGTTGGTTTGCGTGTACCAGTCTTGGGGCAGCACATCGTGGTTGCCTTTTACCAGCAGTATGTGCAGCTGCGCTACATCTTGCCGCCAGCGGGCAAACCATTCATGTTCTTTGTTGGCATGGCTGTGAAAAAAATCGCCCACCACCAGCAGCCGCTGTGGCTTAAAATGTTGCAGCAGGGCAAACAACCGCATGAGGTCTTGTTTCAGTACTTCTTGCGGCACGGCAATGCCATGCTTGCGAAAATGGCCGCTCTTGCCCAGGTGCAAATCGCTGGCAATAAGGGTTTGGGTATCTTCCCAAAACATCACTTTATCGCCATGCAGCCCAAAGCGTTGATTGTGCCAAATGTGTTGCCTTACCATCGGGGCGCAAAGAAACGGAATTGGAAATGAGGAATGATGAATTGGGAATGATGAATGTGGAAGTTCCCAGCAACGTCTCCTGCAAGGGACGTTGCGTCTCGAAGACGTGATTGATTTGTCTGCAACTTATTTTCCAGCCAAGTCTCCTGTAAGGGATGTTGCGTTCTGGTTAAGAATTCCCAGCAATGTCTCCTGCAAGGGACGTTGCGTTTTGGAGTAAGACGCTTGCTATCCTTCTTGAAAATAACTAAGTTGCTGTCTTCAAAACGAAACTGCAGCATGCCCACACACCAAGCCATCCCCTTCGATCGGGGTGTATTTTCCATCACTTTTACTTGTATCGAATGGCGGCCATTGATAGCACAATTACAAGGATATCCACTCGTGTATCAATGGTTCGATGTGTTGTGTCAGCAAGGCCATGCAGTAGTAGGCTATGTCATCATGCCCAATCATCTGCATGTGATGATTGCATTTAAACAGACGGCCACTTCCATCAATAGCATCATAGGCAATGGAAAACGGTTTATGGCCTATGGATTGGTGAAAAGCATGCAACAAATGAATGCAGAAAAATTGATGAGTGAATTGGCTGCGCAAGTTTCTGTAGCCGGCCAATTGTCAAAACACAAGCATGCCATTTGGGAGCCGTCGTTTGATTGGAAACATTGTAGTACGCCAGCATTCATGAAGCAAAAACTCGATTACTATCATTTGAATCCGTGCCGTGGAAAGTGGATGCTGGCTAATGCGCCTGTGGAGTATCGGCACAGCTCTGCATTGTACTATGCTACAGGTCAGCAGGGTGAATACCCGGTGGTCAATTATTTGTCACTTTCAGATATGGAGTTCGGTCAGTGAACTACCGATGACGCAACGTCCCCTGCGGGAGGCGTTGCTGGGAAGGAGTTCGTATTGCCAGCAACGTCTCTTGAAAAGGACGTTGAGATTGGATAGCAGATGCTGTACTAGAGTCTGGTTAATCATTTACGCAACGTCCCCTGCGGGAGACGTTGCTGGGAAGAAAACGACATTGGCCCCTCGGATGTACATCTGAGGGGTTTTTTTGTGCCATATATTTTTTAATTCATGGACACTAAGATTCAGGAAAAGGCCTGCCCAAATAATTGGGCAGGCCTGTGTAGAAATGGGTGAGAATGGCTATTGAAGTATCTGAATTTTCTTGGTGATATTACCCTGAGAAGAAATGATTTGTAACAGGTATACTCCGGCAGGCAATGTTTTAATTAGATATTGACCGCTGGCGGTTGGCGTAAATACCTGTACCGTCTTTCCATGGATGTCTACCAGCCTCAAGCCAGTTACTTGTTGATGATTTGAAATAGTAAAAGACTTGCTTACGGGATTGGGAGATATCGAAAATGGTTGACTCTGGGAACGATTGATACTTACAATTGAAGAGTAGGTAAATCTTCCATCAATATCAACCTGTTTGAGACGGTAGTAAGTAAGGTTCCAGGGATTTTCATCTATAATGTGATAATTGAAACCCAGATTGCTGTTTCCAACACCATTTACAAATTGTTGTGTACTAAAGTTAGTAGCAGTCTGACTTCTTTCTACAAAAAAGCCTTTGTTGTTGTGTTCGGTTTTTGTAGTCCATGCTAACCTGTTGCCCATATTTGTAGCGGTACCAGTAAAAGATTGTAACAGCACTGGTAGCGAACCCGCAAAACTCACTGTTGTTTCTGCAGACGGGCCTTTCATTTCTGTATTGCCTACGCTATCTACCCCCAAGCTGTAAAACCGGTACACGTGTTCGGCTGCACCTGTAAACAGTGCACTATCCTTACCAATTTTTCCAAGGTACTGATATGGGCCACCATTATCTGAAACATACAGTAAATAATGCCGGATGCCACTCGATGCATCTGCGCCATTCACCCGAATTACGGCAGTGGTATCTTGAATGCGGTTTGCAGAAACTGCCTGTGTAGCTGGTCTGTTTACATCAATCGTATTAAGCCAGGTATTGGTGATGATTGGTTCATTGGTATCGAAAATGATGGATGCCTTATTTTGAATGTGGGTGCCATCTGTTAAGCCTGATTTTAAGTTGATGGCAAAACTGATATTGCCTTCGCCTTCGGGGGAGCTTACATTGGGGGGTAAAAAACCTGCCAGAGGATCTTCTGGTAATGTACCCGTTTGCTTGTCAATGGTTTTCATCAGGGCTTTCAACACGCCGGTTGCAGTATCTAATTGAATGCTAAAACGGATGTTGTATAAACTATTATAAGGAATATCATTTACATAGTCAGATGCATTCATAGGCAAGAACACAGAGGTGTCGCCAATGGTATAGCTTAGTGTCCTGAAGCTGTGTAAATCAAATACATTTTTATCAAGCGTATCAATGATTTCAACTGTTTGCGCCGGTAGCGTGGCACTGTCTACATTTTCAAAGTAGATGGTGTAGTTCATAATTCTGTCTTGATTATTGATGTAACCAGAAGTACCATAACCGGCAGGGCCAACTTTGCTATTGGGGTCTAATGAATTGCGAACCTGAATTGGTTTCTCTTTTGGCTTCGGTTGATTTTCGGGACATTTATTCTCAATTTCGATGGCATTAAGGGCAAGGTTACTTTCAAGCAACAGTATATCTGTGGTAATATCTGCTGCTTCTACTACAGGGTTTACCGTAATTTCTCCGGCACAGTTTTTCAAAGCACCCGCTACAGATTTTCCTACACTAGCATTGGTGGCATCGCCGGTAGAGCCTGTGAAGAAGTATGATACACCTGCGTACAACGAACTTATGCCTGCCCTTACTAAGTTGGCCGCACAATCTAAACCAGGTACCAGTGAAGCGCCATCAAAAACCAGATCGCCTGCTAATTTCAATCTTGCTTTATTACAATCGCTTACCCAGCTCCTTTCTTCCGAGCCCGAAAGCGGGCCTACTACCCATGTATAAATGCGATCTTGCAAAATGGCTGATTTTACATTGAAGTTGATATCCCGATAGCCCTGTTGTGGTATGCCGGCGAGATATAATGCATACAAATTTCCATCAGTGGGGTATCCCTGCGCTTTTGTTACTTTCCTGAATGCAGGAAGATTTGCCAGCGTATCATTTGGCACATTCAGTGTTACAATGTCTACCAGCTTGTTTAGTAGTGTAACTTCCATGCCAGCAGGAAAAAGTGCATACAACTCTACTCCGCCAGCCATCGTATTGCCTTCATTGTGAATTCTCACTTTGTAAGATGTGGCAGTATTTACACGTATAACATCGCGGCCAATGATTTCAGTTTTTAACTGGTCTATCAATCCATCCACTCTATAGCCATTGGGTATGGTATAGCTGGTGTCATCTGTGGTAATACTAACGTCGTACTGGCCTAATGGTGCATCGTGCAAATCAATAACCGCTGACAATTTGTTTCCCTCTGTTGCAACCACACGAATACTATCAGTAAAAATTTTTCCTTGACCGGATAGTGTAACCCTGGTATTGGGAGAGAAGCCACCACCAAACGCCGAAAACTCTACATTGCCGGGGCCGCTGTTATTGGGGCTGTATCTATCTAGCCCTCTTACCACAAGTATTATGGTTGCTGTATCTACGTAGTTGCATGTACTGTTTTTGGCAATCAATCGGATGGGATAACTACCTGCTGCGTATGCTTTTAAATTAGGTGCCACCTGAGTACTTGTTGTTCCATCACCCAGTTGCCATACATAACTGTCTGCACGTTGGCTTTGGTTAATAAACTCATACAAACCACCACCTAGTAAATGTGTGAAGGCTGCTTCAGGGTTACGGTTCACGTATAATGGCTTGATGCTATATTTGAAACATCCGGAACTAATTACCCTAATGAATACAGAATCTGCAGTTACACAGTTTACCCCTATAGTATCGATAATTGTGGTGCCTGCACTTACCGACGAACTTTTTACATACGCCGCAGTCAGTTGAGGATTTGAAGTAGTGCCTTTTCGGTAAATATAAACATATAAATACCCGCTGCTGTTTTGAGTATTGGTGCCTTCAACCACGTATTGTATAGTGCCTCGGGCCGGCATAGCTGTTACAAAATAATCGTCGCCGTCTTCCAGGTTTTTGGTGAGGTATCCAATATTGTCTGATACAAGGCTATCAATGGGCAGGAGCGTGGCAGTGTTAAAAGTATTGTTGGTGTCAGCTTCTGGCAAAGAAGTATTTACCAAATCAAAGGACCATTCATATTGCCATGCGCCGGATGATGTGATGCGGTGATAAAAACTATCTACTGCTCTGCACGGTATCAAAAATGTATCAGCTATGCTGGTACCAGGTGTGTGGCTTGTACCTTTTACATACCGGGCAAAAAGTTGGCCACTGAGCTTTCTGCCGTTGTATCCGTAATGATACACATACCCGTTGGTACTACCTGTATTTGTAGCTTTTATTATAATTCTCGCAGTACCATATGCAGGTATTTGCCCAGCAAAGTAATCATCAATATCACTGAGACCACGCTGCACATATCCAATATTACCGCTGATTGTAGCCCCATAAAGTACGTTTTGTGCAACGTCTATTGTATTGTTGTTTTCTACATCCTGCGGTATAACATCTTTCAGGTTGTACGACAGCTGATAGGAAAAACTGCCTGAAGAAGTAACACGGATAAAATAGGTGCCAGCACTTCGTCCTTTGAGCACAAAGGAGTCGGTAATCATTGTATTGGCAGCTATACTGGTGCCTTGTATGTAGTCAGCAGCAATTTGACCACCGTTGCCTCTGGCATCGTAAACGTATACATATACATAGCCATTGGTGTTTTGAGTATTGACACCTTCCAGCTTAATATGCAAGGTGCCATTTTGAGCCAGCTGCAGGCGATAGTAATCACTGGCATCATCTGCTCCATTGTTACGGTATCCAATGTTGCCCGTGAGGGTAATTTGCTCAGGTAAGTGTATGGCAGAGCTTGTGTCAGCATTTTGCTCCTCATCTTCTGGCGCAGCATTTATCAGGTCATACTGAATGGTATAATTGAATGAACGACTCGACTCTACCAGCAGATAGTGCAAACCCGACTGCCTGCCATATACATAAAAAGTATCAGACACACTTACATCAGGCATCACGCTTGTTGAGCTTACATAATCAGCCAATAATTGTCCACTGGCTTTTCGGCCATCATATATTCTCAGATACATGTATCCATTGCTGGCACTCTTATTTGTTCCTTGTACTATCACACGGTATGTGCCAAAACCAGGCAGCTGTGTTTGATAGTAATCTCTTTCATCGGTTACGCTACCAGCGGTATAACCGATACGCCCTACTTGTGACAGGCCAGAGATCAATGGAAAAGCCTCATCAAAAGTATTATTGGGCTCAGGGTCTTCACTGTTGGGTTCTTGTATCATTTCATACCTGAAGCTGTAAGAAAATGCAGCAGTTGAAATCAGCCTCATGTAAAATGAATCTGCCAGTTGGCCAGTTACGGTAATAGTATCATAAATGGTTGCTCCGGCATTTATGCTCGATGTGTTACTGATGTATCTACCGAACTGTTGTCCTGATGACTTTCGTTTATCATAGCCGTACAAATAAATATATCCACGTTTGGAGTCGCGGTTGGTGGCACTTATATAAATACGTACTGCTGCATCTTCAGGCAGTTTAGTTTTAAAAAAGTCATTTTCATCTGAACTGCCATTGCTGTAGTAACCAATAATTCCAGAAGCGGGTGCAGCAGCAGTGATGCTGGTGGCTTGCTCAAAATTATCGTTTGGTTCTGTATCGGCTGAAGGAGTATCACTCATCGAAAAGGAGAGATTGTAGTTGAATGCACGGGAGGCAATAAGACGTAAGTACACTGTATCTTTTGCTCTTCCTTTCAATACAAATGTTTCGGTTGCTGTAGCAGCAGCGTTGATAGCAGATGCCTGAACATAATCGGCTAAAATCAGGCTGTTTAATTGAGGTCTGTCGTATACATATAAATACAAATAGCCACTATTGGCAGAAACATTTTGACCTGTTGTTGTGATGTGAAGCGTACCATTGTCGGGCAATATGGTGTAGAAGAAATCATCAACATCTTCCACACCACTTTTTTTATAAGCAATATTGCCAGCGGTTACACTGGTAAAGGATATTGGCACAGCTTGCCCGATGTTGTTGTTGGGTTCTGTATCATTCACAGGCGTTTGTTGCATGCTATAGGTAGTGGATACAGTAAAGCAAGCTGAAGTAGTAAGCCGGATAAATACTGAATCTGCAATCATTCCTGGTATTGCTATAGAATCTGTGCTGGTTTCACCGGGTGCAATAGAAGCAGCCGCAACATACCCGGCATACAGCAAACCACTGTTTTTTCTGCCATCGTATACATATGCATACACGTAACCATTGCTGCTACTAGTATTGGTAATGCTCATTTGTACCAGCATTTTGCCATTGGCAGGCAGCAGCGTCGTCAGGTATTCGTCCTGCGTTTTGCACACTTGCGCAGTTACTTGTTGTGATGCCGCAATAGGTCTCGCATTTTCAAAACTATTGTAAGGCTGCGCATACAATGAAATGGGTACAAATTGTATCAACAGAAAAAAACAGATAAGCCCAAAGGGTAAAGAAAATTTCATAGCAATTGTTTTGATGGTTTTTGAAGGCGGGTATTTGATGTTGTGCATAACAGCTATATAAAAGAGTAGCCATCCTGCGGTTAATCAGGACTGCACAAAGTTGTTTCTCACCTGCGACTGCTGCAATACAGGTTCTTGTACATTTTGTCTATAGGGAAACCTGTATTTTGATTTCGGGTTTCTTGAATAGCATTTTATTCTGCTACTTTTAGTTGATAAGCCATCGGTTCATGAAAGGCATTTTTCTTATTGCGGCGATTATTTTGCAAAGCCATTGTATGGCACAGCTGGCTGTAGATTCATTGCAGCTGGTGCTGCGTAATCGTAACTTACCAGAATCTACTCAGGTAAACACCTTGAACGAATTGGGCACTGCTTTTTGGAAAGCAGGCAACGATTCTCTTGCCTATATCCAACACCGGAAAGCCATAGCCATTGCAAAAAAGAGTGGCTTTTATCTGGGTGAGGCCAAGGCCCGCTTTCAGCTGGTACGTATGGAAATGGAGCATTTGGAAGATGTAACAACTGCTCACAAACATTTGGATACAACACTCATGCTGGCTAAGCAATACAATAATGATTGGATTGAAGCCATGACCTGTTTTCGAAAAGCACAACTGTATGCTTCCGGTTTTTATGAGCATTACGATACAGTACCCATTTTGTATGAAAGGGCAAGAGCATTGTTTGTAAGCAGTGGCGATAAAGCCATGGAAGGTTCTGTATATGTAGAACTCGGAACTTTTGTAGCTGCAGAAGGAAAGTATGCACAAGCTATAGACTACATGCTGAAGGGCAAGAAACTACAAGAAAGTACAGGAGATATAAAAGCACTCAGGGCCACCATTCCCAATCTTGGCACCATGTATCTCAATCTTAAAATGTACGATAAGGCATTGGCTACTTTTGACGAAGCCAGCAAGATAGCCCACCAGCTTAACGACAAAAGAGTGCTCGCCTTTATTGATTATCAAAAGGGCTTTTTATACAAAGAAAAAAAACAGTATGCGGATGCGCTGAAGTATTCATTGCAAGCAGTAAAGTTATTTGAGGAAGCGGGGGCGTTGCAAGTATTAACTAATGTGTATGCACGGGTAGCACAAATTTATTACTTGCAAAACAAACTCGATTCTGCGCTGAAGCTCAATAAATATGCAGATAGTTTATACTTTGCTCATGTTGGTATTGAAGAAACATTTTTCCATTACACCAACATGAATTTTGCCCGCATTTATTTGGCACAACAACGGTATGATAGTGCTATTTATTTTGCCACTATGGGAAGAGATACCCTTGAGCACACACAGGTATTACTGCCAGAAGAACTGTCTCTGTACAATGAGGTATTGGCAAAAGCATACGAAGCAAAAGGCAATTTTTCAAAAGCACTTTTCTATTACAAAGACTATAAAAAATGGTCAGACTCGCTATTAAATGATGAAACAAAGCAAAAAGTGCTGGCAGCAGGAATAAGTTACGATTTTGAAAAACTGCAGCAGGCCAGCGAATTAGATATCAGAAATCTGAAAGCAGAAAAAGTACGACAAACAAGAAACTTTCTGTTGGTTTTACTGCTGGCATTATTGCTTATTTTGGGTTTATTGCTTTGGAATTATCGTCAGGTACGCAAAAAAAATAAAGCACTTATTGAGAAGCAGGCCGAAATAGAAAAGGCATTGTTCACCGGCCAAAAAAGAGAACGAAAAAGACTGGCCGGCGAGTTGCATGATCATTTGAATACCCAACTGGCTGCTGTAAGGTGGTACCTGGAGGCAATGGATTTAAGTAATATGGAAGGGCACAATTTGAGCTTGCACAACCGAGTAATGCAAACAAGTGAAGAATTGTATCGCGACATGCGAATGATTTCTCACGTTTTATCGCCTGTAGCACTTGAAGATGATGATTTGCAGGGTGCCCTTGAAAAACTTGTTGTTCGAATGAATGAAAGTCAGCCTACACATTTACAATTGCAATACCATGTACAAGACCAGCTTCCGGAAAAAGTAATTAGAGAATTGTACAGTATAGCGTTGGAGCTTACTGCAAATATTGCCCGCCATGCAGCTGCTACAAATGGATGGATTTCGATACAACAAACGCCCGATAATATACTTACGCTTTCTGTAGCTGATGATGGCAAAGGCATGCCGGCTCAGCAAACCTCAGATGGTATTGGCATTCAAAATGTGAGGCAACGGGCTGCCGATATTGGTGCTGTACTCCATATTGCTGATCGTAAGCCTGCGGGTACAATAATTTCCATTGAGATGCCTATGCGCTAAATCAATCCATTACGAATAGCAAACTTGGTAATACCGACTACATTTTTTACCTGTAATTTTTTGATGATGTTGTGCCGGTGTGTTTCAACAGTACCAGGGCTCAAAAACAACAAACGTGCTATTTCGGAAGAAGAAAATTCTTGCGCAATCAGTTTCACTACTTCTATTTCACGGGCTGTAAGCTGCGATGGCAACACTTTAGAATCTTCATCATCAGAAGGGTTCACCAACTCGTTCAATACTACATTGCTAATGTATTTTTCGCCTTTGGCTACAGTACGTATGGCTTTTTCCAATTCAGTTTTACCGGCTCTCTTCAAAATGTATCCTGATATACCGGCATGAAAGGCAGACTTAATGAGCTGGTGATTTTCTTCTACCGTCAGCATCAAAATAGCCAGCTTTTTGTTTTGCATACGCAGGGCCGTAGTGAGTTCTATTCCATTTACATCTGGCATAGAAAGGTCTGTAATCAAAACATCAATGGCATGAGTTTCCAGGTGCTGCTGCATCGCTTTGGCATTGGTAAAAGTAGCCGTTACTTCCATGTTGCTCATGGTAGCAATAAGTAGTCCGAGGCTTTCAAGAATAATCGGATGGTCGTCGCATATTGCAATGCGCAAGGGCATACGGTGTATTGGATGGTGAGCCTGAAAGTACGGAATAAATACAATCAGCACAACCACAGTTAGTAGAGAGTAAAAACAGGAAGCGAACATTTTACCCGTCAACAAATGTTGAACCAATTGGCCGGTAGAAATGACAACTCATTTTAATTGGCTGATTACTGGCATACTCATGCCGCCACTTTTTCTGCCCTTCCTTTTCCAAATTTTTTAGACCACGCCGGACGCATTTTTAAAAAGGAAATGAAACAAACAATAAATACCAAAACAAAACTCCATGCTACTCCTTTCCAAAAACCGCCAAACTTGGGTATGCGTACAAAACTCTCAGCTGCAAATGCGGCGTACAAGCCTGCTACCGACCAATACATTCTTTTAAAATGTGTTTCATAGTCTTTGGGGCTTCTTATTTTTTTGAACATGGGTGCCATGCCTGCCACTAATAAAAAGGTAGACAGCAACGATAAATAATGAAACAACCCGAATTTGCCAAACAGCCTGTAAATGCCAAAAGAGGAGATGAGCAATACCGCCATACTAAGCACATGCAAGTAACCTATTCTTTTGTGCAGAAGCGTTCCTTTTTTCATTTACGCAACGTCCCCTGCGGGAGACGTTGCTGGGAAGA
>JADLHL010000128.1 GCA_020848815.1 Chitinophagaceae bacterium
CGGCAACCAATTACCGCGACTTATTTCCGCTGCCACCCAAACCCGGCGAAGTACTCAACTGTGCGGAAGCAGGCGTACTCGGTGTATTGCCCGCCATCATTGGTGGTTTCATGGCCAACGAAGCCATCAAACTCTTTGCAGGTATCGGGCACACATTCAGCAATCAACTGCTGACGTACAATGCGCTGAATAATCAGACTTACGAAATCAACATCAGTCCGCAACCTGCAACAAGGAGCCTCATTCCTGCCACGCTTGATGCATTGATGCAAACGGACTATGACAGTTTTTGCAACGCCACTTTTGCTGTTGAAGAAATTGATGTCAGGCAGTTTAATGACTTGCTGCATAACAGTTCCGTTACCATTGTAGATGTGCGGGAAAAAGATGAATGGCCGGTGGTAACACAGTTTAGTCATTTACACATTCCATTGGCACAATTGATGCAACACACTGCATGGCTTACAGAACCAACCATCGTCATCTTTTGTATATCCGGCATCCGCAGTGTACAGGCTGCCCTACAGTTGACCAACCATTTCGGCAGTGCCAAAAAAATACTGAGTGTAAAAGGTGGTATACAAGCATGGATGCAATTGCAAACACAAGCAATATCATGAAAAAGACTCCCAAAAATATCTTTACAGAAGGGCCAATAACTCCAGCCTTTATTGCGGAGAGTATTGCTAAACACAGCAGCAACGCATCCATTGGCGGACACAGCATTTTCCTCGGTCAGGTAAGGGCTGATGTGATTGATGATAAGCAAGTGATAGCTATAGAATACACGGCGTACAACGAGCTGGCACTGGAAAAAATGCACCAGATACGGGAAGCCATATTCTCCAAATACCCACTTACCTGTATGCACATTCATCATAGCCTCGGCCGGGTAGCCGTTGGCGAAATTTGCTTGTTTGTTTTTACATCATCGGCACACCGCCGTGCTGCTATTGATGCCTGCAACGAAATAGTAGAACGCATCAAAAATGAGTTACCTATTTGGGGTAAAGAAATATTAGAAGATGCATCTCATCAATGGAAAGTCAATCAATAAATTATGGTCAACATTACACATAAATCTTCTACGCTACGGGAAGCCATTGCAACTGCAAAGCTCACCGTATCCAAACAAGCAACCATTGACGCTATTCAAAACAAAAGCGTTCCGAAGGGAGATGTATTTGAATTTTCGAGAGCTGCAGGTTTGCTGGCCATCAAAAAAACAAGTGATGTTATTCCTGATTGCCATCCACTACCGGTTGAGTTTGCATCTATCAAGCATTCGATTGATGGACTGAGCATTCTCATAACAGTAGAAGTGCATACAATTTATAAAACTGGTGTAGAAGTAGAAGCGATGCACGGCGCTGCCATTACAGCACTCACCATGTACGATATGCTCAAACCATTGGATAACGGTGTAGAGATTGCTGCAGTAAAACTGGAGAGTAAAAAAGGCGGCAAATCGGGCATTAGCAAAGAAGGAAGAGAGGACTTACGCATTGCTGTAATAGTGTGTTCAGATTCTATTGCGGCAGGCAACAATGCAGATGCCAGTGGCAAAACGATTTTGCAAAAACTGGAACAGCACCAACTACAGGTAGCTGCTTTCGATATCATTCCTGATGATGTAGCAAGCATTCAGGCCAAAGCGAAACAATACAGCAGTGAAGGATATCACCTGATACTTTTTACCGGTGGCACTGGGCTCTCTCCCCGGGACGTAACACCCGATGCTGTTGCACCAATGCTCGACCGTTCTATTCCCGGCATTATGGAAGCAGCCCGCAATTATGGCCAACAACGAACGCCCTATGCCATGTTTTCCCGGGGCGTAGCAGGCTTTATTCAACAAACCTTGGTACTTACACTGCCTGGCTCTCCCAAAGGCGCAGCAGAAACCATGGATGCATTGTTTCCTTACGTACTGCACCTGTTTAAGGTGGCAGCAGGCATGCGGCACGATTGATGGTGAATGGAAAAACTTTTGTAATGAAAAAAGGCAACCCAATAATGGATTGCCTTTTTACTTGGTGGAGCTGCAGGGAGTCGAACCCTGGTCCAAACAAAATCGCCAAACGCTTTCTACATGCTTATTTCATGATTCATTGTCGGGAACAAACAGGACCTGAACCTACCAATCTATTCCTTAGCTGTATAGTCTTGAGCAGCAGTCACAGCCTTCTGCTGCAGCAACCTGTGTTTGTTGTTGAGTCGGCGGCGGCGCATGGTAACAGGTCAACCTGCACGGCGGCCCTAATGACTGGCTAATCTCCGATTAGGCAGCCATGGCATACTGTGTATTGCCATTTGAATTTTGAATATTCAGATTATCGAGCTAATTATCCAACGCTCGGCATGCTTACACGTTCAAAGATCTTTGCTGTCAAAACCGGTCAGCCCCGTATCACAAATTGCAAATAGCAATTGTAATTATATAATGCGAAGGTATGGATGCCAGTGAGTATCGCATCCATTCTTAACAAATTAAACAATCAGGCAAATAATAGCCCGAAGAATTTCATTACGCCAATGTGCTTACACCCAACAACAATCCTGCAACTCTTATTTACCTCTACCCCAGCCCAGCCAGTCGTTGCCGTTGGCATAGAGCATCAGCCCCAGCAGCAGTACCATGCCTACCACCTGCGCATACTCCAAAAACTTCTGGTTGGGTTTGCGACCTGTAATCATTTCTACCAAAG
>JADLHL010000129.1 GCA_020848815.1 Chitinophagaceae bacterium
AGCAAAAGGAACCTGCACCGTTTAAAAAAGCAGCCTGAACCAATATTTTTTGGGCAATGACAACAACCCATTGTCAAAATCCTATATTTATGCAGGTTTATGCAGGTTTTTTATGCTCAAACAAGAAAGACACGCTTTTATCATTCAGCAACTAAACGTACACAACCGGGTGTACAGTACCGATTTGCAACAACGGCTGGTCGTATCAGAAGATACCATCAGGCGGGATTTGCAGGAATTGGCTGAAGAAGGCATGCTCATCAAAGTGCATGGCGGCGCAGTGTCGAAGAGTTTCCATTTTACCCTGTCGAACAATAATGTATACGCCTCTAAAGCCAAAAAAGACATTGCGCAAAAGGCCTGCCATCTTATTGCTAACGATATGGTGGTGTTGCTTACCGGTGGTACTACCATCCGCGAAATGATCAATGAGCTATCGCCCATGCTCAAGGCCACCTTTATTACACCCAGCATTCCCATTGCGCTGGAACTGATGAATCATCCAAGGGTAGACGTAATCTTTATTGGCAATCAGCTGAATAAGAATGCTCAAATGGCTACCGGTGCAGAAGTAGTAAAGATGCTGTCTACTATCAGGGCCGACTTGTGTTTTTTGGGTACCAATGCCATAGAAGCAGGTGCTGGTATCACAGATAGTTCATGGGAAGTGGTGGAAGTAAAAAAGGCCATGATACAAGCTACTGACAAGCTGGTGTCGATGGTGATAGCCGAAAAACTGAATACGATACAGCCCATGCAGGTATGCGGTGTGTCTGATATTGATACCCTCATTACTGAGCTACCCGCCGATCACGAGTTGCTTGCTCCCTACCACAGCAAAGGCATCCGGTTACTCTAAACAAAGGTTTGCAGCCGAATCTGCTAAAAGTGGATTACTTGTTAACATTTGACTAAAATAAATTGGCCAACGGTTTGGAAGCGAAAGAAGTTACATCTATTTTTATGCGGCTTTTTGCGGTTTTTTGAAAAAACCCGAAAGTTGTGTAATGAGAAAAATAGCGAAAGCTAAATGTTAACCAGAACACCAGCTTGCTGGTAGTATTAATTTAAAACTGCTTATGAGAAGGATTCAGCTATTGGTGCTGCTATCCGGTCTTTTATTGACCGGCATGTTTGCGGTAGCACAATCATCCCAGTACTCCGGTACAGTTTTGGCAGACGACGACGGTGGCGCCCTGGTGGGTGTAACTGTAACCAACGTTGCTACCAACAAAAGAACCCAAACCAACAAGGCTGGCTATTTTGCCTTAGATGGTGCCAAAGGACAAGTGTTTCGGTTTAGCTACATTGGCTATGCCAGCAAAGAAGTGGTAATGACCGATGACCGGGTTATCAGTGTTCGACTGGTGCCAAACGAAAAAGATTTGGAAAACGTAGTTGTAACCGGCTATGGCCAGGTGCGGAGCAAAAAAGAATTGTCCTATCAGGCGCCTGTGGTAAAAGGGGAAGAAATTGCAGCTACCCGACGTGATAACTTCCTGAACGCCCTCAATGGCCGTGTTCCTGGTTTGACTGTTACTTCTACCAGCGGCTTGCCTGGTGCCAGTGCGCAAATCATTTTGCGTGGCGCCACTTCTATTGGTGGTAATAACCAGCCACTTTTTGTAGTGGACGGTGTGCCTCAGGATAACTCTACCCTCAATCAGGAATCATTGATTGCAGCCAGTAACGCCAATGCGGTAGGCTTTGCCAACAGAAACAGTGACTATACCAACCGTATTGCCGATATCAACCCTGAAGACATTGAAAACGTAACTATTTTGAAAGGACCTGAAGCTACTGCGCTGTATGGTTCTGATGGTGCTTCTGGTGCCATTGTGATTACCACTAAAAAAGGTGGTACAGGCAGAGTGCGGGTAAACTTCGACAACTCTATCCGTTTTGAAGAAGTGTATCGTTTCCCTGAAATTCAACAGCAGTATGCCCGTGGTACCAATGGTATTTATGATCCCACTGCTTACTCAGCTACATACGGCTTCCGCTATTTTGGCCCCGAGTATCCTGCCAACACTAAGTTTTACAACAACATCAAAGACTTCTTCAAGCGTGGTTTCTCTCAGCAGTACAACCTTGGTGTAGAAGCGGGTACAAACCAATCCAGCTTCCGTTTTTCTACCGGCTATGTAGGTAGCGATGGCGTTGTACCAAACACCGGTTACGAACGTCTTACGTTTCGCCTTACAGGTTCTACCAAGCTTGGCCAGAAAGTCAATCTTTCTTCCAGTTGGTCGTACATGCTGAGCAAGAATGATAAAGTGCCAAAAGGTGCCGGCTCTTATTACAATACTTTGATTACATGGCCACAGGACGATGACGCCAGCCAGTACATCAATTCTGATGGTTCAAGAAAAACAATTCGTACCATCACCAACCTGGCTACAGAATTTGATAACCCATACTGGGATGTAAACAAAAACAAGAGCCAGGACAGAACTGACCGCCTGACAGGTAACGTAAACATGAGTGCTGAACTTGCAAAATGGTTGACGATGAACACCATCGTTGGTCTCGATCATTTTGCCACAGAAGGTAATTTTGTAACCCATCCACAGTCTCGTTTCGGTTTTGCTACAAGAGGTTTCTTGTCGTCTTATGTTCAAAATTTCCGAAACATCAACGGTACTTTCCGTTTGACGATGAAGAAAAACATCGGCAAGATTATCAGCAATACCTTGAGCGTTACTGCTTATGGTGAAAGTAGCCGTCGTACCATCAACGCTCAGCGTGGTGAGCAGTTTTACGAGCCTGATTTTGTGTCTATCAATAACACGGCACCTCTTACCCGTGATGCCAAGCTGACTCAGGAAGAAATTCGTAAGCTTCGCTTTTTTGCCAACTATACTTTAGGCTACAAAGACCTGTTGTTCCTGAACTTCTCAGGTGTACGGGAAGGTATTTCTACACTGGCTTCCCGCCTCTACGACAATCAGCCTTTCTACAATTATGGTAGTGCATCTGCCAGCTTTGTGTTTACAGATCTGGACTTCTTTGAGCCGGCTAAAAACTGGTTGTCTTACGGTAAGCTCCGGGTGTCATATGCCACTACTGGTAAAGGCCCCATTGTTCCATACCGCATTGACCCACAGTTTACCGTAGCAACTACAACCGGTGGTGGTTTTGCATACGATGTATTTGCCAGCAACCGCAATTTGAAGCCTGAGTTTTCAAGAAACCTGGAGATTGGTGGTGAATTCCAGTTCTTCAAAAAGCGGATTACTTTGGACGTAGCCTACTACCTCATCAACAGTAAAGACCAAATTGTAGCCAACCGTTTGAGCTATGGTACAGGTGGTGTACTCAAGTATATCAACGGTGGTGAAGTTGAAAACAAGGGTATTGAAATACAACTGAAGGCAACCCCCGTTCGCCAAAAGAACTTTGTTTGGAATACCACCATCAACTTCGACCGCAACCGTGGTATAGTGAAGAAAATGCCAGCGGATTTGCCTTTGTATTATGATTCTGATACCTGGTTGTTTGGCAACGTACGTTCACAGGTGTCTGTGGGTACGTCTATCACCAACCTGGTGGGATACAACTTCCAGCGCAACAATGCCGGTCAGTTGTTGATTAGCCCCACGACTGGTTTGCCACTCATTTTGTCTACCTACGAAACCATTGGTGATCGTACACCAGATTTCAAAGTAGGTTTCATCAACTCATTTACGTTATTCCAAAACCTGGACATTTCTTTCAACCTCGATATTCGTAAGGGTGGTGATGTGTTCAACGGTAACGAAGCCATGATGGTGTTGACAGGTACAAGTATGAAAACACTTGATAGAATGCAACCCCGCATTATCAATGGTGTGTTGGCCGATGGATTGCAGAATACTGAAAATCCAACCAAGAATACCATTTCTATTACTCCATACTACCGCAACGACTATTATGATGTAGCTTTTGCTGAAGCAGACTTTATTGAAGAAGTAAACTGGGTACGTCTGCGTGACCTTACCATTGCTTACAATCTTTCAGATAAGTTCCTCAAGCGTCAAAAGGTTTTCCGTTCTGCATCTGTATTTGTAACGGGCACAGATTTGTTCCTCATTACCAACTACAGCGGTATGGATCCTAACGTGAACGGCCTGAATGCAGCTACTTCTCGTGGTGTTGGTGGTGCCGGTATCGATTATGGTGCCATCCCTACACCAAGAGGTATCAACTTCGGTATCAGGGCTTCATTCTAAAACATTTCAAAAGACTACTTTATGAAGAAAAAGACACTAAATATTACGCTGGTGGCTTTGATGCTGGTAGGGGCTGTTGGTTGCAAGAAGTTTCTTGATGTAAATACCGACCCCGATACTACTCAGTCGCCCTCCAATAGTTCAGTAATGCCTGCTATGTTGGCTGGTATTCCCCGCGGCGTACAATACGATGCCCGCTACGTAGGCAAATACATTCAAAACTGGCTGGCTGCTGCCAATGGCAATGCGGATACATGGGACCGCCATGGTTATTTGGCTTCACTTGATAACGGCGGTGATATCTGGCGCCAAACCTATTTTGGTTTGGGTGGCAACCTGGAGTACATGATTAAAAACGGCCTAAACAAAAACGAACTCGATTATGTAGGTGCGGCTTATGCATTGAAAGCATTGATGTTCCAAATGGCGGCCGATTATCATGGCATGATTATCTATCGTCAGGCATTTGAAGAAGGACGTTATTATTTTGAATTTGACGATCAGGATGTGGTGTATCGTGGTGTAGATTCTCTTTGCCGTCTTGCTATCGATAATCTTACCAAAGCAGCCACAGGTAATATTACCCTTGGCCGTGGTGATATTGTGTACAGTGGCAACCTCGATAAGTGGAAGAAGTTTACCTACGCTATTATGGCGAAAAACTTTCACCGCTATAGCCTGAAAGCCGATTACAAACCAGACTCAGTAATTAAGTATTGCGACCTGGCCATGACAACGGTGGAAGACGATTTTGTGGTGCCATTTGATGCGACAAAAAATGACGACACCAACTTCTTCGGTACGTATCGTGATAACCTTGGTTCATTCCGTCAGAGTAACTACATAGTAAAATTGTTAGATGGAACTTCATTGACAGGCAGCTCTGCAGGCCATAACCGCGACCCACGTTTGCGCCACATGCTCAGCTGTTCGCAAGATACAACCAATGGAAACGGCGGTTACCGTGGTGTTGATCCTGGTTTGGGTGATCCGTTTAGTGCATTGACAGGTGTGTATGCAGTAGGTTCTGCCAACTGGGTAAATGCCCGTAAGCGTGTAGCAGTGCCCTGGGCTGACAGCTTGTATGCCAACCCTAGTATTGCTGTATTCTCTACGCAGTATGGTAAGTATCTCTTCCGTGATAAAGCGGTAATGCCTGTTATTACTTATCCTGAAATTCAGTTCATCAAAGCTGAAGCCGCCTTTAGAAAAGGAGATAAGACTTTGGCACATACTGCATACCTCGCAGGTATCAATGGTCACTTCGATTTCATTAACCGTAGTTATTCAACTGTTCGTAGCAATACCAATATTTTCAACGTTAGTCAGATTTCTGCAGCACAACGTTCTGCTTATCTCGCATCTGCCAATGTGAAAGGTTCTGCTGCTACACTCAACATTTCAGACATCATGCAGCAAAAGTACATTGCACTTTGGGGCTGGGGTTGGGTTGAAACATGGGTTGACCTGCGTCGTTTCCACTACACAGATTTGGATCCTGCAACAGGCGAGCAGGTGTACAAAAACTTTACACTGCCTGCCAGCTACTTTGCCAATAACCTCAACAAACCTGTACAAAGAGTTCGTCCTCGTTTCAACTCTGAATATGTATGGAATTTGGAAGAGCTGAAGAAATACGGCGGCGATAAAGCAGATTACCATACTTATGAAGTGTGGTTCAGCAAACCCTAATTAATCAACTGATAAAAAGAAACTATGCGCAATAATCTTTTCATGCTCCTTCTGGCAGCAGTTGGCTTGGCAGGGTTGGTTTCCTGTGAGAAAAATAGCTTTGCTGTGAAAGACAACATCTTTGTAGAAGGGAAAGCAAAACTCAAAGTGAATTTCTTTTCCAGCTATCAAAGCAATCCATCTTATCACATTAAGATAGATGGTATAAGGGTAAGTAGTTTGCTCACATATGCAACGCCTTTTCCTGGTGGCGGTCTCAATACGGGTGGTGGTAGCTACGCAGATTATCTGTCTGTTGAACCCGGTTCGCACAAAATAACCATTGCCCGTCCGTTTACAGGCACCAACAGCGATTCTGTTGAACTGGCCAGTGCTACCATTAATCTGGTAGGCGACAAGGTATATTCACTATACATGGCCGATACAACTGCGAATACCGTTTCCGTGTTGGCAGAAGACAATCTGGCTTCTCCCGACTCTGGTTTCTGCCGTTACAGGTTTATCAACCTGATGCCTGACTTACCAGAGGTAGACTTATACTTTGGTACAGGTGCTACATCTACTACATCTACCAAAGTGGCTGGCCCCGTGAAGTACAAGGAGCTTAGCGAGTATTTCAATGTAGCCCTGAATACGGGTAGTGTTTGGTCTATCCGCCCTGCAGGTGCAGCAGCTACAACCACTGCACTTGCCAGCTACACCAGCACCAGCTCTGTAGTTAACCAACGTGTATTTACGATTAGTACAAGAGGCTATAACGCTATCACTACCTCTACGGATCCACGCCGTCGTTTGGTGAGCCTGATATATAACCGTTAATCTTGTAGCATATTCAAAAAAACTCCGGTAGCTTGTACCGGAGTTTTTTTATGTCTGTTTTTTTAAGAAGAGGAGTATGAAAAAGAATGCCTTGATGAAACAGGTTTTCATAGTGTTGGCTGCCTTGTGCAGCAGCACGGCTTTACTGGCACAAAATATCGATCACAAGCTGTTGCTCGACAATTGGAAAAAAGATTATCCGCAAGAGAAAGTATTTCTGCAAACGGATAAAGCACACTATCTGCCCGGTGAAATTATTTTCATGAAAGCATGGTGTGTGCTGGATGGTGAGCCAAGTTTTTTGAGCCGCATTTTGTATGTAGATCTGGTGAACGAAAAGGGTGAAGTGCTGGCTAAAAACATGTATAAGCTGGATAGCCTCAGCAGTACCGGAGCCGATATTGAATTGCCCAAAACAATACCATCTGGTAAATACAGTATCAATGCCTATACGCTGTGGATGCTCAACTTTCCGGAGTTTGTAGCTTCCAAACCCATTTACATTTATGCAGATGATTATCTCGATAAGCAGCAGGCAAAGAATGTGCCTCAACTTCAACTACGTTTTTTTCCGGAGGGTGGGCAATGGGTAGCTGGTGCAGCTGGCAGAATGGCTTTTAAAGCCAGCAACGAAAAAGGGATTCCAGTACCTGTAAAAGCATTGATTAAAAATGCCAACAGCTCTCGTACCTACAACCTCGAATCTTGGCACGATGGTATGGGTGTTTTCGACTACGAAGCGCCGCAGTTGGGCGAAAAATATATTGCAGAAGTGTATGGCAGTAACGGACAGCTGCTTCAGTTTCCGCTGCCGGAAGTGGTGCCTTTTGGCATGAGTATGCGGGTTGAAAATGATCAGCCGGGTAAAGTGTTCGTACTGTTAGATGCGCCGGCAGCAGTGGTGGACAGCTTGCAAAAAGTGCAAGTGGTAGCACAGATGCATGGGCAAGTTTGCTTTAGAGCATGGCTCAATTTGACCGAAGGCGAAATGGCGGTACCCATCAACAAAAAGAATCTGCCGCCGGGTATCATGCAAATCACCTTGTTTGATGCAATGAGCCGTCCGTTGGCTGAACGACTCGCCTTTATTGCAGGTGTCAATTATCAGCAGCCACAGCTCATTACAGATAGCATCCGTAATAAAGCAAGAGCTAAAAACATGCTGACCTTTAAATTGCCTGTGCAAGAGGCAGCATCAATTGCGGTCCTCATAACGGACGGCGATTTACACAAAGACAGCCGCGATGAAAACATTGTGTCATCAGTACTTCTGACCAGCGATTTGAAAGGTTACATTCATAACCCCGGCCAGTACCTGACTGATACTGCTGCCAATGCTGCTGCCAAAATTGATTTGCTCATGATGACACATGGCTGGCGTCGGTTTGTGTGGAAAGACATTGTGAACCGCCAATTGCCTGCCATCCATTATCCGGTAGAAACAGGCATTGTATTAATGGGCGAAATGACGAAAAGCGATCGTAAAGAAGCCGTAACAGATGGCTATGTTTCATTCATTATCAAAAACAAAGATTCAGCCTCTATTCTGGCAGAAGCAGGTGTAACTGATAAAGGCCAGTTTCTGCTGAAAGACCTTGAGCTGAACGGGCCAACACAAGTGGCCTACATGGGTACCAATCGCAAAAAAGAAAACTTTATAGTGGATGTAATACTGAAGCCCCGGTTTTTAGATACACTTAAAAGAGATGCCCGTATTCCTTTGGTATCGTTGGATACCGCAGACCTGCGCAACCGCAGTAGTGCCTGGGCCAATTACATGCAGGCTAAGGTGAATTTGCTGGATACACCCTCATTTAATGGGTTCAATTTTTTGGGCAATGTGGTAGTGAAAGCCAGAAAGCTTTCTCCTGTTGATTCCTTGAATAATGAATACACCACCGGGCCATTTGCCATGGGCTCAAGTGTTGACCCTGAAGACATGAAAAACTACAGAACAGTTTGGCAGGTATTGCAGGCATCTGTACCGGGCATTACTGTTGAGGGTGATTTCTATAATCCCAATGTTTTCTTCAACCGGTTTCAGGGACTCAACATGTTTAGTTCAAACACAAGCAACTCTGCCAACATTATTGCAGGTTCAAACGGAGAAGAGCTCAACATGTTGCTGGAGTCGAATGGCATTGCGTATTTCCTCAATGAAGTGAACGTAAGCAAAGATGTAATCAGCATGCTGAATCCACGGGAGGTAGCTTTGATAAAAGTGCTTAAAAATGAAGGGGCCATGTTGGGTGCAACAGAAGGGGTATTGGCTTTTTACACGAAGAAAAATGCTGTCAACCCTTCAGATGCCATTTACCAGAAAAATTACACCCGCACTACTATTCAAGGCTATGCTGCTGTAAGAGAGTTTTACATGCCCGATTACATTGCCATTCCAGATTTAAACAAACTGGAAACCGATAGTCGCTATACTTTGTATTGGAGTAGCAAGCTGCAGCCCGGTAAAGACGGCACTTATCGGGTACAATATTTTCACAACGATATCAGCAAAAAAGTAAAACTCATTGTGCAAGGCATTACTGCCAGCGGTCAGTTGATTTATACAGAAAAAATTGTGGAGTAATTTTGTATGCCGAATGCAAAGCAACAAGAACACAATGTATGACGCCAGAACGTACCGATAAACTCAATGCAGTATTAAATCAACGTCAGCCAGATTTGACGGTGGTGTTGGAAAACGTATTTGATCCGCATAACGTAAGCGCAGTGATGCGAACTTGTGATTGTGTAGGTATACAAGATATTTATGTGCTCAATACCCGCATAGCCCGCCATAAAAACTGGGGTTTTAAAAGCAGCCGCAGCGCCAGTAAATGGGTAACTGTTCATCAGTTTGACGATTTTGAAACCTGCATGCAAACTGTTCGCAGTAAGTTCCAACACATCATTACCACGCATTTGTCTCACGATGCCAAAGACTTGTACAGCATGGATTTTACACAGCCCATGGCATTGGTATTTGGCAATGAACAATACGGTTGTACACCCGAGATGATTGCCGCAGCTGATGGCCACATGGTCATTCCGCAGGCAGGAATCATTCAGTCGCTCAACATTTCGGTGGCTTGCGCCGTTACGGTGTATGAAGCCTTCCGGCAAAAACGAAACGCCGGTCACTACAACAATGCAAAACTTCCGCAAGACCAACGCCAACTGTTGGAACTTGAATGGAAAATGCGCTACGACAGATAAAAGAATAACATGAAGCAAATTCAACTGACAGTCGTTTTCATGTTGCTGCTGGCTTTCAATGCTCATGTTTTTGCACAACAAATCCGACCTATAAAAATGCCTGCATTGGTAAAAGAATACCAGCAGGGACAAGGCATATTGGTGGTGAATTTCTGGAGCACCTGGTGTCAGCCCTGTATTGAAGAAATACCACATTTTATAGACATCACTAACCAATACAAAAAGGATAGTGTGCAGCTGTGGCTGGTAAGTCAGGATACAAAAAAATTGTACGAAAGCGGCGCATTGCTGCAATACGTGCAGCAGAAAAAATGGAAAGCCAATTTGCTATGGCTGAATGAAACAAACGCAGACTATTACTGCCCGCTAGTTGATACCCGCTGGAGTGGTGCTATACCGGCCACCGTTATCATCAGGCCATCAACAGGCTACTATGAGTTTTACGAAGAATCGCTTTCCAAAGAAGCATTGCGAAGTGCTATTCAAAAAGCGATAAATTCGGCAAAGTAAGGTTGGAAAGTTGACATAAAACATACCTCGTACTTCTCACTTATTACCTCGTCCTTCGTACCTCAGTATGTTCTGGTCATATCCTCATCTACAACAATTATAAAATCGGCTTTGCCAGTGTTTTCTTTTTCAAGCTTGCTGATGTCTTTTTGCGTTACAGTGCTGATGGTGCCAATTTTAATACCCGGCTTACTTCTTTTCAAATACCAGTTGATGCTTTCGTAATTGTCGCTATGATAAGCGCCATTGTAGTGAATGAATGGCACGCCGGGCTGCAGGTGTTGCAAAATGAAATACGCCATGCTGGCATCTTTCACGGCTTGTGCTTTGGGGAGGTTACTGCTGCCATGGCCACCCATCATTTGCAGCATGTTTTTGTAGCAGGGCAATAAAGAATCATAGGCCACCGGCAAGGGCATCATCCAGGTTTTGGCTTCTGCCGAAATGGTGTCCAGCACTTCAAAACCACCCTTGGCTACCATGCTGGCGTAGCGCCGCGGAATATTGGTGGCAATGAATGCGTAGTTTTTTTCCTTGGCATATTTTACCAGCGGCGCATAATCGGTCGGATAATTTTTCCAAAGCCGTGCATTGCTGTCAAGTCCTTTGGCCGACAACTTGCCTGCTAAAAAAGCATTGAGTGCTTGCTGGTTGTCGGCTTCAAACATTTCGGCACCCAGCGTAATTTGTTGCTGATTGCCAAGGCTGCGGGTCAGTTCCAGTTGCAACCAGTGTGCAATGGGATTATCGTGGTATTCGCCAAATAAGATCACTTCTTGTTGCTGCATGGCATTCAGCATTTTACCAAAATCTGTTTTCTTGCCACTGGCTGTAAATAGCTGGTAAGCAGGCAATTTTTGCGAAAAACCTGTAATGCAAGTAACAGCAAGCAACAGGGTCAGAAACTTTTTCATAATGTGAATTTAAAGCGATGGTAACCGGGCATAGTCGTAGTTGCAATGTAAGCAGGTTCCATTGAAGTTGCTCCGCACTGTTTTACTATTTGCGAGTGGAAGTATTTTTCGGATGTGCTTTTTAATATGTGATAGTTGTAAGCTTTACTGGCACAAGCAAAGCGTACCTTTACATACAAGAACGGGAGGTGAAAATGGGTAGTAAAAATGTGTGTATTTGGCCGGCCGGTAAGGCAGTTCCATTGGCACTGATTTTATGCTCAGTCGCCTTGTTTTTTTTGCCATTATTTTCTAATGCAACAACATTTGTCTTTAAGCCAACAAAGCAACCAGCTTATTATAGCGATACAGCTAATTGGGTAAACAGCGATTACCCGGGAAGGCAAATAGCTAGCGGAGACACCATCACTTTTGAAATCAATTCAACTTTTACTACTGCCATTATCGATAGCAATATTCTGGTGAAAGGGTTTTGCCACATTGGAGACTCAGTAAATTGGATTATTCCTATTAACGTTACCGCTACTTTCCAAAGAGACATTAGTGATGGAATGATGCTACAAAAGATTGCTTCAGCCAGTACAAGTTTAGTAAAAGTTGAGGGGGCGTTAAGACTGTATGCATGCAATGCTGGTTTTGACGGAATCACAAACGTAACAGGAACCATTAGAGCAGATGCGGAGTATAATTTCATTTTCGGATTATGGCAAACAGCAACTTTCAATGACCTTTCCGTTTCAGGGTCTTGTACCGGAACTGCTGTTCGAATGTATTGTGATAGTTTG
>JADLHL010000130.1 GCA_020848815.1 Chitinophagaceae bacterium
CAACCAGCGCTTTAAAAAGTCAACGGGCAGTTCGAGGTTGGTATTGTCGATGAGGTAGTGATAGATTTCGTCGTGCACCTGGCTGCGGGCCTGGTTGGTCCAGTAACCTTCGATGTCTTCTTTTACAGCCTGCTTAAATTCTGCTTCGGTAGCAATGGCTTTGCCAGGGAACAGTTGGTTGAAGAACTCTTCGTTGAGGTCACGCTTTTCTACAAAGCCAATTTTGGTAATGGTAATCTTGAATTTTTTGCTGCCGGCATCGGCTACTTCATTCAGGCCGAGGTCGCCAATGATCCATTCTTTTTCTTTGGCTTCAAAAGCTTCGTCCAGGGTAACGGTGATGCTGTCGTCTTTTTTCAGGCCATTAAGCTGGGGGCGAACGGCTTCAGCAAAATAACTTACCAGCAGGCTGTTGTCTTTGGTAGCGCCGCCTTCTACAACATTGCCATCAGCATCTACTTCGGTAAAGGTTACGTTCAGCACACACTGATCGTTGTTTACCGTTTCGGGCTCCTGCATATTGCCATAGCGGTTTTGCAGGCGGCTTACTTCTTCTTCCACCATTTCGGCGGTTACTTTCACCTTGCGGCGCTTAATGGTAGCATCAGCAGGGTTAGCAACGGTATAAGCAGGCTTCAAACCAATTTCGAAGCTGAAGCTGTAATCAGCAGGCTGGTTCATATCGAACTTGGCAACCGTGTCTGCATTGTCATCGGTAGGCAGGGGCTGCGCAAAAATCTCAGGGCGTTCTTTATCGAGGTAGCCATTGATTTCTTTTTCTACCGAACGCAATACTTCTTCGGTAAATACGCTGTTGCCAAACATTTTCTTTACGTGGCCCAAAGGAACCATGCCGGGGCGGAAGCCGGGTACATTGGCTTTCTTAGCATAATTCTTCAGCGCCTTATCAAACGCCGGATAGTAATCTTCCTTGGTAATTTGTACGGTGAGGCGGTCTGTGAGCAGGCCTACATTTTCCCGGGTAACTGTTGCCATTGTTATTGCAAAATTTGAAGTTTGAATGTGAGCGTTGGCCAATTGGTATTTCCTTCGGGCCCGCACCCAATACCGCATCCTTCCGGATTTGGGGCTGCAAAGGTAACGGAATCACCCCTTGCAAAAACACACTTTGACAGAAGGCTTTTGGCCTGTACTAAGGCTTTGAAGCCTACCCCAAAAGAAATTAGCAATAAAAAACTAAAATTGTTAGTGTGTAAAAGAAATTGCATCTATCTTCACCGCGTTAATACTTTTATATTTTAAGTAAATGGCCAAGAATTCTAACAACACCGAAAACGAGACTATGAGCAACAATGCCAATGCTGAAAAGCTAAAAGCACTTAAACTGACCATTGACAAAATCGACAAGGATTTTGGTAAAGGCAGTGTAATGATGATGAATGAAAAGGGTACGGCACAAATAGAAGTGATTTCAACCGGCTCTATTGGGCTGGATACCGCTTTGGGTATTGGTGGCCTGCCTCGTGGCCGGATTATTGAAATTTATGGCCCTGAATCGAGTGGTAAAACAACCCTGAGCACCCATGTAATAGCTGAGGCACAAAAGAAAGGTGGCATGTGTGCCATTATTGATGCGGAACATGCATTTGACAGCAACTATGCGCAAAAGTTGGGTGTAGATGTAGACAACCTCCTCATCAGCCAGCCCGACTATGGCGAACAGGCACTCGAAATTGCCGACCGCCTCATTTTGTCTGGCGCCCTGGATGTTGTTGTAATTGACTCAGTAGCTGCACTGGTGCCAAAAGGCGAACTGGAAGGCGAAATGGGCGATAGCAAAATGGGCTTGCAGGCCCGCCTGATGAGCCAGGCCTTGCGTAAGCTCACTGCTACTATTCACAAAACCAATACTGTCTGCATATTCATCAACCAGTTGCGGGAAAAAATTGGGGTAATGTTTGGTAACCCCGAAACCACCACCGGTGGTAATGCCCTTAAGTTTTATGCTTCTGTGCGGTTAGATATTCGCCGGGTAAGCCAGATAAAAGATGGTGATGAAGCCGTTGGTAACCGTGCCCGGGTAAAAGTGGTAAAAAACAAAGTAGCTCCTCCATTCCGCCAGGCTGAGTTCGATATCATTTTTGGTGAAGGCATCAGCAAGAGTGGCGAAATCATTGATATGGGCGTAGAGCTCGGTATTTTACAGAAAAGCGGCAGCTGGTTTAGCTACGAAGGCAACAAACTGGGACAGGGCCGCGATGCGGTAAAAGAACTGGTGCGGGATAACCCCGAACTGAGTGCCGAAATCGAAGCGAAAATCAGAGCGAAAATTCAAGAAATGCAAGCGGCATGATTATTGCCTTGACTATTTTGATCCAGGTTGTTTCTTAACGCAGGCGAATTCTTTTGCCAGCATCAGCAGCCAACGGATTTTACAGCAAAACCGTCTCCACCAGCCAGGGGGCGGTTTTCTATTTTCAGTACGTTAACATTTTGCGGGTTTTACGCAAAAAGCCCACCAAAATTGGGTGTTTCCCGTATTGCTAACCGATATACTTTGTTGCACTTTTACACCCTCGATAGGTTGCTCATACGAACCACCCGACGAGTTTGACCCTTTACCCCTGAAACAAACCACCTGCAACACCTGCGCCATCACACCCGGCGTGGGTGTTGTCTTTTTTTTATCGGGTGAGGCGGTACACCAATACGGCTGCTCTTTCTGTAAGCCGGGGTAGTTCTTTCATGTTGATGGTTTCGCCGGGAGCATGTGCACCACCGCCACTGGCACCCAAGCCATCAATACAATCTACGTATTGTGCTACCCAGCTAATGTCGCCGGCACCGCGGCTACCGGGGTCACCTGCTTTTACAGGCCCCAAGCCCATGGCCATGCTCACATCGTTCAGCTGTTGTACCAATTGTAGGTTGCCCGGCTTTGGCTCCATGCTAGGAAAGCCATCATAAAATTCTATTTGTGCAGCAGTGCCCCGCAGGTTATTTACCACAATCTGACGCATGTTGTTGCGGGCATTGGCTTTTTGTTGTTCGCCCAAAAAACGCAAATCGCCATACACCACCGTAGCAGGTGCTATAATATTGGTTTTGCCACTCACCGTGGCCCGAAATGTTTCATCATTCGTATTGAGTTCGGTACCTCCTGCTATTACACCGGGGCTGAAGGTGAGGTACTTTTCGCCTTCCAGTTTTTGCCGAAACTCCGTCAAAATTCTGGCGGCTTCATAAATGGCGCCGTAGCTGCCATTGGCACCAAACATACCCGCTGAGTGCGACTGCTTGCCTTGCACCGTCAGCTTCCAGCTGCTGCTGCCGCGGCGGCCAATAGCAACCGTGCTGAAGTTTTGTGCGGTTTCAAAACCCAACGCAATGTCGCTGGCTTTGGCACGGGCTATAAAATCCTGCCGGCTTACCCACTCCGGCGAGCCAGTGCTTTCTTCATCGCCGGTATAGTAGCACACAATCGTGGCGTCATCTATCAAATTCAAATTGGCCAGTGCCTGGCAAATGGCCAGCATCATTACATTGCCGCCTTTCATATCTACCACCCCTTGGCCGGTAGCTGTGCTGTCGTTAATCATGCGGAAAGGATTGGCTTCCATATCGGGCTCAAACACCGTATCCAAATGGCCAATCATCAAAATGCGTTTGCCTTTTTTACCTTTTCTGTAGGCTACTAAATGACCGGCACGTTTCAACGAATCGGGCAGGCTAATCCACTCTGTGGTGAAACCAATTTTGCGATACGCCGCAGCCAGTTTTTCGCCCACGGCTTTTACCCCGGCAATGTTGAGCGAACCACTATTGATGTTCACTGTTTCTTTCAGCAGCTCTACATTGGCAGCATGCTGACGTTGTACTTCGGCCACAATTTTTTGCTCTGTTGCAGAAAGCGATTGCGCCTGTGTAGTAACTGCTGCCGCAGCAAGCAGCATCAAAAAGAAGAATGATTTCATGCGATATTTTTATTGAACTGGAAAGCCTTTGTCTATCCAATCAACCTTGATATTGGTAGACAGATTGAGTAGTTGATGTTTGGTAAAACCCATGCTATTGAGCAGTGCAAATGCCGGCCGGATATTGGGGCAATTGCGAAACGGACAACAACCGCAGTAAATCACCACGGGCTTAGATTTATCCTGTTGTTGCAATAAGGTTTTGAGCTTGGCAATATTGGCCGCATCGCCACCGGGCCCAATATCTACTGAGCCTTTGATGATAGCCCCCGGCCCAATGCTGATGATGAGTGGCACCTGCTTGCCCAACTGAATACTGGAGGCCAATTGAGCAGGCGGCATCAACTGATTGGGCTGCCAGGGCTCGCCACCGCTTGATTGAGCACAGGCCATGAAAATGGGCATGAAAGCGATGAGCAACAAACCATAAAAACGACGCATATGTGTAGCCATGCCGTAAAGATAGGTGGTAGCTATACCCGACATAAACAAAACCGGCTGCCTGTGGAGGCATACCGGTTTGTACTCATGGTTGATCTTCGTATGGATTGGGTGTGATGTTGCTTATCCAAATGCTACAGCATAGCGGCTAGCCTGCTGATCTTTTTCCTCCAACTGAGGCATGGTTTTAATGGTGGCTGTTGGCAGCGATGGCCGCAATACAGGCACGGTAGATTTTACAAATACCTTTTCGGGGTGAATACTGTATTCAGTGGGCAATTGCCATTCCAGCCCCTCGGCCAGCAGCAATGCATCCACGTTGTGGCGCTGTACATAATCGTTGAAAACACGTTGTATGCCCAGGTATAAAAAATCGGAGTAAATGCTATCAATCTGACCGTTTGATTGCTGCCTGATTTTTTCTACTTCGTTGCGGTACGCTTCTGTAAACAAGCTGAGGTATTTGCGTTCACGGGGCAGCATCAACAAATCCATCGGATCGTTTGAAATCTGCATGATGTGCAGCAACACAATTTGCAATTGCTCATCGGGAAAGGCCTGCATGGCTGCTCTTACCGCTTGCAAAGACTTTACTGTAAAATCTGTAGGTACAATCAATTTCATCATGGTGTAACAATTGAGGCCTTCATCAATCAATATCGATTGATAACGCAAACCTAGAACCGCTGCAGCAGAAAGGTCTTAAGATGGCATTAATCATTCATTAGAATGTGCTGAGCAACAATGACGGCATTTTTAATGTGGAGATTAGAAACTCTAATCTGGCTTGACGGTGTACATGAGTTGCGGCAGCACAATGCAAATGCTGGTGCCTTTTCCTTCTACCGATTCCACAGTTATTTCGCCATGGTGCAATCGAACAATGTTGCGGGCCAATGGCAAACCAATGCCGTACCCCATGTAACCACTCACATTGGAGGCACGAAAAAAAGGATCGAAAATATATGGCAGGTCTTTGGCAGGAATGCCAATGCCTTTGTCGGCAATGCGAATGATGAGGTTGGGCGAATGCACTTCCAGACTCACCAGCACTTCGTTGTTGTCGGAATATTTGCAGGCATTGATAAGTACATTGGAAAAAGCAGATTGCAGTAAATCTTTATTGCCCCATAACTGCAGCTGTTCTTCCTGCTCGGGCAGGTGGCTAAAATCGAAGCGAATGCGGTTGTTGGGGTAAATGGCATCGGCCAGTTCTTTGGCACGAAGCAGTTTTTCATCAATACGCAACCGTGTCATTTCTTGCCGGCCACCATCAAAGCCGGTGCGGGCCATGCTCAGCAGCGAACGGGTTATTTCTTCCAACCGCTCTGCCTGCTTTTGAATGGTTTGCAGCGATTGCTGATATTCTTCGGCACTGCGGGTTTTCAGCAAGGCCCATTCTGCTTCGCCCATAATGCTGGTGAGCGGAGTACGCAGTTCGTGTGAAGCATTGCCAATAAAACTTTTTTGCGACTCGAACGATGTTTCCAGGCGGTCGAGCATGTGGTTGAAGGTGCTGGCCAGTACGCCCATTTCATCTTGCCCCGATCCTTCGGGCAAACGCACCGTGAGGTTATGCACTCCAATGTCTTTGGCTTTGCTGGTAAAATCAAGTACGGGTTTTAAAATGCGCCGCGAAAACAGAAAGCCCACAAAACCCAATATCAGTGCTTTGATGATAAAGCTGGCGATGAGCAACCATTGCAGGTTGTTGAGAAACTGTACACCATAATCATTTCTGCCCGACACTACCACCACATACTTGCCCCAGCTTTCGGCCACGTACAAACCGGCATACAACGTGTTGCCATCGCGGCCTACTGCGGAGCCCTTGGCTACAGCATCGCTAATGAGGCGGGCGGGTATTACTGCCTGCATGCCACTGTCGGGCTGCGACTTTTCATTCAGCCGAACCACATACTGTTTTTCCGAAGGCAATGTTTCAATGTATTCATTGCGCAGCTCATTAAAAGCAGTGTTGCCTTTGGCTGCATCTTCAAGTGTAATACGGGCTGCCAGCCTTGCCCGTAGCTCTAAGCGTTTGTAGAAATCGGCAAACACATTTTGGTTGGCAAAAAAATACACCAGGCTGCTAAACAGCAACACAATGGCCGCTACCACGGCAATGAACAACCCTGTTAGTCTTGCTCTAAGTGTCATGCTCTTGCTGCAGGGCATAGCCCATGCCGATGATGGTTTGAATGAGTTTTTGCTGGTGTGGCTTGTCTATTTTTTTGCGCAAATAGTTGATGTATACATCCACCACATTGGTGCTGAGGTTAAAGTCGATGCCCCACACATTTTCCAAAATATCTTGCCGGCTGAGTACCCGGTTGGGGTTTTGCATCAGGTACTCCAGCAGGCGGTATTCGGTAGCCGTGAGTGAAATGGGTTGCCCGTTTCTTTCTGCTGCTTTTTTGCGGGGCAGCAACACCAAATCGGCCATTTGCAACGGTTGATCGTTGCTTATAGGTGCCGCATCGCCGGCCGTAGGCTTGGCCCTGCGAATAAGGTTGCGCACCCTTGCCATCAGTTCGGCGAGTTTAAATGGCTTCACCATGTAATCATCGGCACCAGCATCCAAACCATGCACAATTTGCTCGGTGCTGGCCAGTGCCGTAAGCATGAGTATGGGCGTATCAATGCCTTCGCTGCGGAGGGTGGCGCAAATTTCCAGTCCTGTTTTGCCGGGCAGCATCACATCCAGTATAAGGAGGTTGGCCATTTGCTGCCGGGCCAGCGATAGTGCCGACACGCCATCAAAAGCCAGGCTGATTTGATAGCCGGCTTCGCTCAGCCCTTTGTGCAGCAACGAGGCTACATCGGGATCGTCTTCTACTATTAAAATGGAAACAGGAGTTTGCATGGTATGCTGCAAAATAGCACATGCTGGTTTAGGAGCGGTATATCGTTTTTGTAAAAGAAAATGGAACGCAGATTTGCAGAAAATGCAATGGGACACGGATTGGCAGGATGAAAGGGATGTTCGCTGATTTTTGATCTCTCGCAGGCCTCCCGGCATGTGAGTACCTGTTACTTTTTTGTATTTGTTTAATAGCCGCAAATGCACAGATTATTGCAGAAAAAAAATGCCATTATAATCTGGGAATTTGTGGCTCAAGTAAAAAATTTCTGGCCGCAGATACACAGATTAGTTGAGCACTTCTGTAAATGCTCTGTGAGCTATCCCGCCTGCTGCGGGACAAGTTGTGCGAAAAATGCATTTGCCGAAGGCAAATAAACATGCAGTTTCCTCTGTCCCCGCTGTGCGAAACATTCCCTCGTTACCTTTGCCGCCTCATTATGCGCAAAAAGAAAAATCAGTTTGTACGTGGGTTGGAGCTCACGGCCTACGCTGCCGAAGGCAAAAGCCTGGGCCGGATAGATGGTAAAGTGGTGTTTGTAGAAAGAGCCGTGCCCGGCGATGTGGTAGATGTATTGCTCACCCGCAACAAAAGCGATTGGGCCGAGGGTGTACCCGTGGAGTTCATTAGCTACAGCCCCGACAGGGTGGCGCCTTTTTGCGAACACTTTGGTGTATGCGGCGGCTGCCAATGGCAAATGCTGCCCTATGAAAAACAACTGGTTTTTAAACAACAGCAGGTGTACGATCAGCTCACCCGCATTGGCGGTGTAGCGGTAGAAAACCTGTTGCCCATAGCGGGCTGCCAGCAAACCACCGGCTACCGCAACAAGCTGGAATTTACGTTTGCCAACAAACGCTACCTCAGCCGCGAAGAACTCAACAACCCCGATGTAAGTGCCTTGGGTAGCTTTGCAGGCTTTCATGCCAAAGGCGTGTTTGACAAAGTAGTGCACCTGGGCCACTGCCACCTGATGGCCGAACCAGCCAACCAGATACGAGATGTGCTGCGCCAAAAGGCCATCGACATGAACATGCCTTTTTACGACGTGAAGCAACACACCGGCTGGATGCGGGGCGTACAATACCGCCTGTGTACTACCGGCAATTTGATGGTGAATGTGATGCTGGGCTACGAGCAAAAAGAGATGCGCCAGCAATTGCTCGACCATTTGCTGCAGCAGGTGCCGGCTATCACTACTTTGTATTATACCATCAATACCAAGTTCAACGATAGTATGATGGGCCTGGAGCCGCAGCTGTATTTTGGTGCCGCCCATGCTACCGAAAAGCTGGAAGATTTTCAGTTTCTCATTAGTCCGAAATCGTTTTTCCAAACCAATACAAAACAGGCAGAGAAACTGTACCAGATTACCCGCGACTTTGCGGAGCTGGATGGCAGTCAAAACCTGTACGACCTGTACTGCGGCACCGGTAGCATTGGTATTTTTTGCAGCAAGGGAGCCCGGCAGGTAATTGGCGTAGAGTTGGTAGATGAAGCCATTGCCGATGCCAAAGCCAATGCCGCACTCAACGGATTGGATCATACCCACTTTTACGCCGGCGATGTGATTGACATTTGCGACGATGCATTTTTTGCCAAACACGGCCGGCCCGACGTGATCATTACCGACCCGCCACGGGCCGGCATGCACGAAAAGCTGGTGCAAAAAATTCTGGACATGGCAGCACCCACGGTAGTGTATGTAAGCTGCAACCCCGCCACGCAAGCCCGTGACCTGCGCCTGCTGGCGGCCAAATACGAGGTTACCAAGGCCCAACCGGTCGACATGTTTCCGCATACCCACCACATAGAAAATGTGGTGCAGCTGAAGCTTAGGTAGTGAAAGAAAATGCTACGTCAAGTAAAGGCAATATGGTGATGTTGCCAATAAGTTTTGCAAGCAACCGCAGGTATACAAAAAAGCCTCCCAATGTTGAGAGGCTTTTTTTAATGTATATCCAACAGGTTTTATCTGTTCATGCTAAAGGCAATGGGGTTGCTGCTGTAAATGGGTTTGAATTCGTCTTTGCCAGACACCCATGTTTTAAACACCACTTTAATTTCGGAAGTGTTGGCGCCTTTAGGAATTTGGCTGTAAGGAATAAACAGTTCAAAATCATCGGGTGCATTTTTGTTGGCACTCAATACCTGACCTGGCTCCAGCACAAAGTTGCGGTACGTGGCTACGGCACCACTTACGTTGTAAGATTTATCGGTAGCAGGTAATGCTTTTCCGTCTTTATCAAACACGATGGCAATGAAATACACTGTACCCTTTACACCGGCAGTACTCACCACAAAAGATGGATAAATACGCAGGCCCTGATTTACCGGATCATGCTTGATAGTAGTGGTGGTATATTCAGACACATTCACACGGGGCACTTCGTTGGTACGAACACCATCTCTTGGATAAAGAATGGCAGCCATGCGTTTGTCACCATCACTCATAATCATATTCCAACCTACGCTGTAGCCATTTTTGGTGTGGCGAGGATTTACCGGATAGTGCATAATGCTCTTCGGATCATACGCAGTACCATTGGTATAGGTTTGCTTGGCTACATACACCACCTGGTTGTCTACATCGTCTTTGCCCCAGCCTACTTTGGCATAGTCGGCATACAGGGTATCCATGTTCCACTGAATACCGCTCATGGGGCTAAAGTGTTCGTGCATCATACCAATGGCGTGGCCAAATTCGTGTACTACTGTGCGGCCCCAAGAGTTAGATGCAGTAAGACCTACAGAGTCGAAGTGCATGGTATGCTCGTTTTGTGGCACAGAGTTGCAGTAAGTGCCCAGCATAGAGTAGTTCGATTTTTTCTGGCTAAACATCACCCGCACATTGGCACGGCCGCTTTGCACAAATTCAAACTTGATATTGGCAAACTGTTCCCACTCACGGGCATATTGTTTTACCATTTCCTGCAGGCGTGGGCTACCATTCATGAACTTTACATAAATGGTTTCACCTACATCCCACAAAAAATAATTGTCGGCAAGGCCACGTGTTTTTGTGGTGTCAATAAAGGCCACTTTGGCCAGTCTGGCTTCCGCTTCTTTGGTAGCACATATTTGTGCCTGTGCACTGCTGTACATACTCATTATGGCCAATGCCATACCTGCGGCTTTCAATACTTTTAAAGATTTCATGCGATATGTTTTTTTAAGGTGGATGATTGACTGATTGCTTGTGTTGTTTTCACAAAAGCCCGGTAGCTTTATTGGTACTTTGTGTGATGAGAAGACAACATGCAACCAGACAGTTGTGCTAACTTGGGTAAAACTAAGCGATGCGGCTGTGCCCGGGCATACCCGCCAATGGGTATTTTTAGTGTGTACAGGTTCGGCTACCTTTTCACCGTAAATTAAGCACAAACTCTCTTATGCCAGCATCTTACTGTTTCAAAAAAAAAGAAATACGATTCTTGCCAGTTGTAGCATGGCTGTGTTGCTGCTGTTTGTGTATGGCTTTTGCTACGGCAACACATGCACAAACTAAAAGGGCATTGCTCATAGGTGTAGGTACTTACCCCGATGTACGGTGGAAGCCGCTCAGCTCTGCTAATGATATTGCGTATTTAAAAACAGCCTTGCAATTACAAGGCTTTCAGCCCGCTAATATGCTGGTGCTTACCGATACAGCAGCTACCTACAAGGGCATAGATGATGGCTTTGATCAATTAAAAAAACAATGCAAACCCGGCGATGTAGTGTATGTACATTTTTCGGGCCATGGCCAGCAAATAGAAGATGATGAAGAAAACCCCGATGAAGCAGACGGCTATGATGAAGCACTGGTACCTTTTGATGCAAGAGGTAAATACGACCCGGTAAAATACTACGGACAACACCACTACCGCGATGATGCACTGGGCCGCCAGCTGGAGGCGCTGCGCAATGTGCTTGGCAGCAATGGTAGCTTGCTGGTAGTAATAGATGCCTGCCATTCTGGTACTGCTACCCGCAGTGGCAGCATTGCCATTACCCGTGGCGATCCGGCACCATTTGCCAGCCCCGAATACAAACCCAAACTCAAAACCACCCTGGGTGCACGTACCACTGCCGAAGGGTTTATGAGTGCTGCACCACTTAATACAGCCAACATGGTGGTGTTTAGCGCCAGCAGCCCCAATCAGGTAAATTATGAAACCCACGATGCCAAAGGGCAGGGCGTAGGATCGCTGAGTTATGCAGTAGCAAAAGCGCTGCAGCAACTGCCCCGTCAGGCTACTTATCAGCAGTTGTTTGCTTCGGTAAAAAGCATGATACAAGCTGAATACCAGCAGCAACTACCCATGATGGAAGGCGATGGTACACAGCAGGTATTTGCCGGCAGCTACCTGCCACAATCTAAACAACTGCAGGTAGACCGATGGACAAGCGATAGTACGTTCATTATTCAGCAAGGACAACTACAAGGTATTTATGCCGGCACTTTGGTGCAGGTAAAAATGGCCGGATCCAACAGCACAGTTACAACAGCGGTGGTTACAGAAAGCAATGCGTTGTCATCTGTACTGCAGCCCCGCCAACGAATAGATAAAGCAACGCCATACAACATCCACATCGTTAGCTATGGCACAGCGGTTGTGCAGTTGCAGATAACATTGCAGGCCGATAAAACCGTTTCGAAAACTACCATCGATGCGGTGCAAGCCTGGCTGAAAAAACAGCCCGGTGTAGTGCTGTCCAGTGCGGGTGATTATTTGTTGCTCTTGAGTAAAGCCACCAACGGTACCAGCATGGAGCTGCTGGAAAAAGGCGATGTGGTACAGCACAGCACTACTTTGGCTACGGGCAAAACTTTTGACGCAGCTATGCAACAGCAGTGGCAGCAAGCACTCAAAGCCACTGCCCGCACCCGTTACCTTCGGCAAATGAATGATGGTGGTCCATTGGCAGATAAAGTGCAGGTAATCATTGCCGCCGAAGGCATGAAAGATGCATCCAATGAGTGGAAGCTTACACCCGGTACTGAATACAAAATTTCTATCATCAACAACAGCGATACAAGGCTCTACTTCAACCTCCTGAATATTTTACCCAATGCCAAAAGTCAGGTGTTGCTGCCACAGCCCGATGAGCAACCGCAAGACTATTCTGTTGGGCCCGGCCAGCCTTTTGAAATAGATGGCATAGCGGTGGATGATAATGCTACTGAAGGCAGAGAATATTTGCGGGTGGTATTGAGCATACGGCCGATTGACTTACGCCCCGTGTTCGAAGAAACACCCGATAATAGCCGCAAACGTAACATTGGAGGCACATTTGAAAAGTGGCTGAATGAAAGTTTGGAAAATACCGGAACTGTTCGTACCCGAAGCGGCAATGATGAAGTAACTATTGTAAGTGCTGGATTTCAGGTAGTGAAAAAGTGATAAACCCTCAACACATGAAACGGAAGCTGTATTTGCCCATTCTGCTTGGCACTATGCTGATGACTGTATGCAATCATCTTTTGTTTGCACAAATACAAACACGATCTGTTCATGTGTTTGTAGATTCGGCCTTTGTACGAAATGACAGTTCATTGCTACTGCTAAGGCACGGTAGCAATGTAGGTTTGAAACTGCAGCAGCAAGGTTCAGTCATTGCCCGATACCTGAAAGCATTTGAAAAAGAGAACTATAACGAAATTGGATTTGGGCGCATCATTGCACTCAACAGAAATGCAGCATTGCTTTATATGGGCAAAGGCATTGGCCAAAAACAACGGCCCATTTTAAAAGATGATTTGGTAAAGTTTGACTACCGGCCAGCTACTGCCGGCGCCATATTTACAGAACTCGCCGCCCGGGGCATCATTTTTACCGACATATCTAAAAAACCGCACTATAGCTTACCGGGTATTCTACAAATGCCCAGGGGGTTAAATGAAGATTCACTCATTAAGCAAATGATTGCTGAGTTGAAAGAAACCGTTGAAATGATTCGGCCTTCTACAGATAGCAGCAGTTCGCTGATGAAGCCCCTGCCTGCAGGTCGTTATAAAGGACGCACGGTGATAGACATTATGGATAATGCTACGCCACAAGATGTAAGAGAGTACATCTATTTTGTACTGAGCTACCCCGGCAAGTACATGGGCTATTATTATAAGTTTAATGAAACCTTTGCTACCTGGGCACTGAACGAAGCGCCATCTGGCAGCTGGGAGTACATGCTGCAATGGCAACAACTGCAAGACACACCCGATCAACTGCAAAAATGGCTACGCCAAAAAAGTGCTGTACTGCGCAAAGAAAAACTCACCGGTATGTTTTTCGATGAAGCGGTGAGCTATAGCAAAGAAGATAAAAATGATAGTGCACTGCTCATGATAAAGGCTGGCTTGAACATAGCGCAAGTCATTAATGATACCTTGGGCAAAGCCTCGCTATGGCAGGCTTGGGCACAAATTTATCAGGACAATGAACAGTACGCCGAAGCCATCCGCTGCACCGATAGCACATTGCGCTACGCAAGCATGGCAACCAATCATGCTTATTTGTTTGCAGCGTATTTTAAAAAAGCGTACTGCCTGTACAAAAGCAGCAACTATACACAGGGTAAAAAAGTACTGGCTGATGCAGAAAAACAACTATATAGTTATGCAGGTAAAATGAAAACCAACGACTCACTCGACCATTGGCGTAAACGCTACGAGTACGAAGGGTGGATTGACTACTCTGCAGGCAACTATGAGCAGGCAATGAAAAATATGCGCAAAGCCATTGCTGTAAATCAGCAACTGGTATCTGCATCGGCTACCGAAAATATTGCCAGCGATTATTGGTATGTGGGCCGTATTTATAAAGAGCAAGGTTTCTACGACAAGTCTTTAAAGGCTTATGATAGTGCCTATACCATGTATGCGCAACTCAATAGCGATTACTCCATGGCCTACACGCAAAACGATATTGGCCGTGTGTACTACAGCATGGGTAAATATGCCGAAAGCAAACGGTATCATCAATTGGCATACACCGCCATGCTCAGGCTGGAAAAATGGGATAATGCAGGGTATGCCAAATCAATGCTGGCCAGTAATCTGGAAATGGAAGACAGCATTGCTGCTTCTATAGATGCACATAACACGTCAATAGATTTGCGCCGCAAGGCGAATAATAAAGATGGCCAGGCATTCAGCTGGAAAAAACTGGGCAAATTGTATGAAAGAGTGGGCCAGAAAGCTGCAGCACTGCAAGCCTACGATAGTGCAGCTCATTTTTATGCCGCCATTGGCGATACATCGCAACAAGCACAAAACCTGCTGAACCTTGGCCAGGTGTACGAAAATGATAAAGACTTTAGAAAAGCCCGTTTGTACTACGAACGGGCCGCAGATGTATTGAAAAGATTGCAGAGTAAATCGGGCTACATAGATGCCCTGTTCAAATTGGGTTCCGTTACCTGGACAATTGACTCAGTTGCTTCTGAAAAGTATTACACCGCATGTTTGCAAGAATCCAAAATTGTAAACGACCGGGTAAACCAACTCTACAGCATGGTAAATTTGAGTGCATTGGCTGGCAGGCGAAACGATTTTGTAACCGCAGAAAAATGGATGCAGGAAGCATTGCCACTCGCATTGGCTACAAAAGATCCTGCCATGGAAGCAAAGTGTTACGAAAACATTGGCGGGCTTGCTGAAAGCCGTTTGAAAGTGGCTGATGCATTTTATTTTTATCGTAAAGCTTCACAGATTTATGATACACTCGATAAGCCCAAATACCTGCGTTCGCAATTGCGCCTGGCCAACCTGATGGTATCAAGTGGTAAGGCAGATAGTGCAGCCATCATCAACAAAGCGGTGATTGCACAAGCTGCTAAATCGGGCTACTCATTAGAGCAGGGCGATGCATTGATTGCCCTGGCATTTCAATACACCTTACAGGCCCGCTATACCGAAGGGTTGGCGCTGAGCGATAGTGCTGAACGAGTATATGCCTTATCGGGCAACAACAACAGCCGGGCAGCTGTGCTCGGTAGTAAAGCATTGCAACACATGGGCATGGGCAATTATGAAGCCAGCATTCGCAGTTTTGCTTTGGCCGATTCTATTTATAGCATTGAAAAAAATGAATGGGACCGCTCTATTGTTGCCAACAATACTGGCGTAGTGTACACACATCAGGGGGCTTATCAAACCGCCATTACCTATTTCAGCAAAGCATTGCAGTTGCGGCCCTACAAAAGCGATGATGAAAGCAGCATCCGCTCCAGAGCCAATATGGCAGAGTGCTACATGTACCTCAAGCGAAACGATTCGGCACTGGCCATTTTGCAACCGCTGTACCCCATTGCCCGCAAAGAACAACTCTCCCGATTAAGTGGTAGCATGGCCATGACCATGAGCCGCATTTATATCATTGAACAGCAGCCCGACAAAGCATTGCCTATGGCACAAGCTGCGTACGACGACGCCAGTAAAAACGGTATTCCCGATGCACAGGCAGAAGCTTTGATGCTGTTGGGTGTGCTCAACAGAGGCAGCAACAATACAAAAGCGTTACAATACCTGCAGCAAGCTACAGCCTTGAGTGAAAAGTATAACATGCTCACCATTGGATGGGAGGCATATTATGAGTTGGGCGAAAATTACTATGCACAAAAAGATTTTCCCAATGCCATTGCTGCTTTTAAAAAGGCGGCTGATCTGATTGACAAAAACAGCAACAATATTTTTGGTGGAGAAGATGCCCGCAAAACTTATCAATCGAGTGGTAAAAAACCAGAACTCTACACCCGTTTGATTTCGGCACTTACTGCAACCGGTGCCACAGAAGAGGCCTGGGCTTTTGCACAAAAAACACAACAGGAAGCAGTGAAAGATTTGCTCGGTTCGCTCAGTGCCGATGCCAGCAACGCTGATAAAGCCGCAGCTCTGCAAAAGCTACTCGATCTGCAACAAAAAAGAAGTGGCATCGACAAGAGCATTCAACAATTACAGGCCGATACAAAGGGCAACAATGCAGCACAGCTGAAAACACTGCAGCAAACTCGTGAAATTTTGGAAAAGGAATACCTGAACTATGTAACCGATTTGGTAAAAACTTATCCTGATATCGATGGCTATTTTTCTAAGAATGTGAACCCTGAAGATTTTAAAGACATCAAAGAAAATATACCTGATGATGTAGCCATTGTGTTGTATTTGCTCAATGGCAAACAGCTGCTCATTTTCACTGCTACAAATAAAAAAATTGCAGTAAAAGAACAGCTGCTTACGGCTGATCTCGAACCCATGGTAGACCAATACATTGCTACCCTGAGCAATCCTGCCAAAACCGCCAGCGGCAAGCCATTGGTGCTGCGTAGCACCATCAAGAAAAAGCTGACGCCACCGGCTAATGCCAAACCATTTGCAGAGCAAAGCGATGCTTTATACCAGTTGTTGATAGCACCTATCGAAGCAGATATCAAAAACTACCAGTCGCTGTGTATTATTCCCAATGGCAAACTCAGCAATCTGCCTTTTCAGTGCATTGGTAAAAAAACGGATGATGGCAATGTGCGGTACCTCATCGAAGATCATGGCGTGTTTTACACCAACAAACTCACCGTGTTTTTGAAGGCTGGTCGTAAGGATAAAAGTCTTGCTTCATTCACTGGTTTTGGCAACCCCGATAAAAGCCTGAACAGTGCAGGCAAAGAAGTGGAAGCCATTGGCAAGATGCTGAACACGACCAATATCTTTCTACAAGACTACGCCACTGAATCCAAAGCCAAACAGAGTTTGGAGCAAACCAAGTACATCCACTTTGCTACACATGGCGTACTCAACTATACGGACTTTAGCAGCTCTTACCTCAAAATGGCCAATGTAAAAGATGGTGGCGAAGACGGTGAATTGCGTATTGATGAAATCAAATCGCTAAGTATTAACGGTTGTGAATTGGTGACACTCAGTGCCTGCGAAACGGCTGTGAATCAGGAGCTGAAAAAAGGCTGGTACATTTCGCCTGCCAATGCATTTTTGGTGAGCAGTGTACGTAGTGTGGTAGCTAGTTTATGGGCGGTAGATGATGAAGCCACCAACATATTGATGCAAGCATTTTACCAAAACCTGCAAACCATGGATAAGCAGGAAGCCCTGCGCAAAGCACAGGCTACACTGAGTGCTACACCTGGCTTTGAGCATCCGTTTTACTGGGGCGCTTTTGTATTGTACGGCGATTGGCGATAACGACTACAGCTACAGTTGTACATTTGAGCACAACATTTGTCCTCATGCAACACTGGCTGACCAACGCACAAATTTTTACAGGAACCGAATGGTTGAGCAATGCACATGTATGCGTTGCCGATGACCG
>JADLHL010000131.1 GCA_020848815.1 Chitinophagaceae bacterium
CAAGTAAATATGCTGGGGGGCGGTCAACTATTGCAATTGGATGTTTCTTCATTGCCTTTTGGAGTGTACCATGTAAAAGTGGCAACACCAAAAAAGCAGGCATCCACCATGTTTGTAAAACAATAAGCAACCGAAAGGCCAGACAATAAAAGCTTTTCAGAATATGCTCTATACCTGATGTAAATGAGGTGCTACATACTCAGATACATCAGGTATTTAGTTTTGCTAAAACATTGGTGGGCCATAGCGGAGGACTACATAAAAACCCAGGCGAATGATGCTCGTTAGCTTTACTCCAGCTTACATTTATTAATGTAGCTGTTCCTCGCATCCTCAAATTTGGCTTATGTTTTCCTCCACTGTTGCAGGCCCGCGGCCTGTGACGGGCACGTTACTCTGCCAACACTACAACAGGCAACAGCATTCACCGCAAGTGTAGTAACCACTATTCTCTGGCCCGGAGGCCAGCGAAAGCAATCACTAATTTTTTCCCGGCAACACCTTCCATCTTTCTATCATTGCCGAGACACACCGTTACGTGAACATTTTTTTTGTGAACATTTTCATTTGAACTTTTAAAACGTTCACCAAATAACCGAACGCCTACAGCTACATCTTCCGACTTCCGACTCAATCAAACAAATTCAAGCGGTGAGCTCTCGCCGTGTCCTTCGCAATGTCGTAGCCGGCATCGGCGTGGCGGATGACACCCATGCCCGGATCGTTGCGCAGCACCCTTGCCAGGCGGGCCGCAGCAGCATCGGTGCCATCGGCCACTATCACCATGCCTGCATGTATGCTGTAGCCCATGCCTACGCCGCCGCCATGGTGCAGGCTCACCCAACTGGCACCGCCTGCCGTGTTTACCAGCGCATTGAGCAAGGGCCAATCGGCCACGGCATCACTGCCATCCAGCATGGCTTCGGTTTCGCGGTTGGGCGATGCCACAGAGCCGGTATCGAGGTGGTCGCGGCCGATGACAATGGGAGCTTTCACTTTACCGGTTCGTACCAACTCATTAAAGGCGAGGCCGGCTTTTTCCCGTTCGCCCTGGCCCAGCCAGCAAATGCGGGCCGGCAAACCCTGAAAAGCAATTTTTTCTTTGGCCAACTGCAACCAGCGTTGCAGGCTTTGGTTTTCGGGAAACAGTTCAGCTATCACGGCATCGGTCACCGCAATATCGTCGGGGTCGCCGCTGAGAGCCGCCCAACGGAAAGGACCTTTGCCCTCGCAAAAAAGCGGCCGGATATACGCGGGTACAAACCCCGGGAACAGCACCCCCTGGCCCCCTAAAGGGGGGAACTGGGAATGATTGCCGTGATTCTTTTCTTGTTCTAATGCACGGGCCCGCAGGTTGTTGCCATAATCAAAAGTGATGGCGCCTTTTTGCTGCAGGGCCATCATGAGCTGCACATGCAAATGCATGCTTTCATAACTCCGCGACAGATACACTTCTGGATTAGACTGACGCAATGCGTTTGCTTCTTCAATACTGAGGGTATGCGGGGCATAACCTATCAGCGGATCGTGGGCACTGGTTTGGTCGGTGAGGGTATCGGGCACTATGTCTCTCGACAACAAATGATCGAGCAGGTGCACGGCATTGCACAACACGCCAATGCTTTTGGCAATGCCTTCGCGGCGGTAGTGCAGCGCTGCATTAATGGCATGGTCGATGCTGGTATATTTTTCGTCGAGGTATTTGGTTTCGATGCGTTTGTCAATGCGCCACTCTTCTACTTCGGCTACCAGCGCCACACCTTCGTTCATGGTGATGGCAAGGGGTTGAGCACCACCCATGCCACCGAGACCGGCGGTTACGTTGAGTGTGCCTTTGAGGCTGCCGCCAAAATGTTTGTTAGCAATGGCTGCATAGGTTTCATAAGTACCCTGCACTATGCCCTGGCTGCCGATGTAAATCCAGCTGCCGGCCGTCATTTGGCCATACATCATGAGGCCTTTTTTTTCGAGCTCTTCAAAATGCTGCCAGTTGGCCCAGTTGGGCACCAGCTGGCTATTGCTGATGAGTACCCGTGGTGCATCGGGATGTGTTTTTAAAATGCCCACAGGCTTGCCGCTCTGGATGAGCAGGCTCTCATCATTTTCCAGCACTTTGAGTGCTTTAATGATGTTGTCGAGGGCTTCGAAATTGCGGGCCGCTTTGCCCCGGCCGCCATATACTATCAGGTCATCGGGGCGTTCGGCTACCTCGGGGTCGAGGTTGTTGAGCAACATGCGGAGGGCCGCTTCCTGTATCCAGCTTTTGCAATTAAGTTGGGCACCGGTTGGTGTTTTGTATTTGATGGGATCGTATGGCATAAACAACGTTTTTTTTACCACAGAGGTATTGGAGGTAAGCACAGAGCAACACGGAGTTTTTTGGTTGAACCACCAAGGTGCTATGAGCTCAAAGGAACACAAAGGTTTGGGTTATTGACATTGGAGTTGTTGACTTTCATCATGCGTTTTTTTTAACCACCAAGACGCTAAGGCAAGAAGATTGCAAAGTCATTTTTTACCACAGAGGCGAAGGGGTCTGGCACAGAGGAGCACAGTGTTTCCTGTTTGAACTACTAAAAAACAAAGGGCTCCAAAAAATTCATCATTCATCACTCCTCATTCATCATTCCCCAACTTCCTTATTTCCTGTTTGAACCACTAATTCACGTAGGGCGCCAAAAAATTCATCATTCATCACTCCTCATTCATCATTTCCCAAACTTCCTTATTTCTTATTCTTTATTCCTTATTTCCTGTTTGAACCACTAAGTCACGAAGGGCGCCAAAAAAATCCTCATTCATCATTTCCCCAACTTTCTTATTGCTTATTGCTGAATACAAGTTTTCATACAGCAGTGCCAACTGTCTTGCCCAAAGGTATCGTCTTACAACACGTATCTTTCCAAAAACGAATTTGTATGTGTATGAGAAAATGGATGAGCCTGCCGGCCCTTCTTCTATTGTTTGCCCAACTGCAGGCGCAACCCACCCAAAAACCGGTGTTGCATGGCAAAAACTGGATGGCCATTACGGGTAAACCCTTGGCGGCTACTGCCGGCAGCATGTTGTTTCAGCAGGGTGGCAATGCGGTAGATGCCGCCTGCGCTATGTTGGCAGCTACCTGCACCATGTGGGATGTGCTGCACTGGGGCGGCGAAACACAGGTGCTGCTCTACAATCCCAACACCAAAAAAGTGATTGCCCTCAACGGCCTTGGCGTAGCTCCCACGGGTGCCACGCCAGCATTTTTCAAAAGCAAGGGCTATGCGTTTCCGCCGGAGTATGGTCCGCTGGCAGCAGTTACGCCCGGCACCCCCGGCAGCATTTGCCACCTGCTGGCCAACTATGGCACCAAAAGCCTGAAAGAAGTGCTGGCACCTGCCATGCAACTCGCTGCGGGTTACCCCATAGAAGCACAAACAGCCAACAGCATTGAGCGGCAAAAAGACCGCATCAAACAATGGCCTTACAGCAAAGCGGTGTTTCTGCCACACCTCGGCGAAAAACGCGAAGCCCCCGAAGCCGGCGAAATATTTACACAGCAAAACCTGCTGAACACCCTTACTAAAATGGTGGAAGCAGAACAGGCAGCACTGAAGGCTGGCAAAACAAGGAAGCAAGCCATCATGGCGGCCTACGACCGTTTTTACAAAGGCGATATCGCAAAGGAATTTGTGCGGGGCTGTCAGGAGCAGGGCGGACTCATTACCATGCAAGACCTGGCCAACTGGAAACCCATTGAAGAAGAACCGGTGAAAGTGTCGTACAAAGGCATTGATGTATACAAACTGCA
>JADLHL010000132.1 GCA_020848815.1 Chitinophagaceae bacterium
CCGCCAAGGCCCACTGGGTAGCAATGGCTGCATCCACGGCATTGCCGCCCTGTTGCATTACATACATGCCTGCCTCACTGGCCAGCGGGTGTGCACTGCTCACCGCCGCCTTGCTGTACTCGGCCTGTTTTACCAACTCGTATTTGTACCCATTGGGCTGTGCCGCTCCAGGCAGTACAAATGCAACACAAAAACCAAACAACAGAAAAGCAGGAGCCACACGGCTAAGTATTTTCTTCATAAGCAATATCAAAATGTAGTGCTACCAAATATCAGGGAAAATAGCGGGATGTTGGGTGGTGTAAGTTGGAATGTCGGGAAGTCCGAAAGACCGAAAGTCGGGAGTCCGTAGTCGGGAGTCCGTAGTCCGTAGAAAGTCCGAAAAAAGGGAAGCCGGAAGTCAGTAGAAAAATGCCAATATGTATCACATCACTCTACGTCCCCTCTCCTTGGAGAGGGTGGGAGATTTTAATATAGTCGGATAGTTGGAATGTCAGGAAGACCGAAAGACAGTAAGTTTTCTCCCCTTTGTGGGGGGCTTTAGGGTGGGGTGGTTTTTTGTACGTAGCCGGAAAGCCGGCCAGATAAATTGAGGGAATCCAAATTGCTAACCCGTTTAGCCCTGAAAGGGCGAAAATCTATCAGCCACGGGCAACGCCCGTGGTATACAATACCCGAAAGATTTACCAAGCCCTGAAGGGGTGCCATCATTTCATTGGTTGAAGTTTAAGAGAAGTAACGGGCTATCACAGGCCGGTAGGCTTGCAACAGTTTTTCATTCCCCATCGGGGGCCATGGGGCTGCCTCAAAAAAAGACGACACCTGTTTGAGGTGCCGTCTTTTAAAAATTCATCCAATTATTTGATTACTGTCTTCCGCCGCCGTTTTCCTGCTGTGGGTTCAGGTTGAGCGGATAACCGTACACGCCTTCAAAACCGGGATACACACCCTCTAGGCGAACGGTGCCACGGGCACTGCCCAACAGTTTCATCAGTTCTTCTACCGATTTCACCGGCTGGCTGTTCACACTCGTAATTACAAAGTCTTTTTGCATGCGGGTATTGCTCAGCAAGCCTTCGCCCAGTTCTTTCACTTTTACACCACCGGCAATGCCAAATTTTTCTGCGTCTTTTTTCGATACTGTTTCCAGCTGACCACCCAGTTTTTCTTTCAGATCGGCGTTGGCATCATTCTTCACCACATCGGTATTACCGGCACGGTTTTTCAAGGTAACGGTGGTCGATTTGGCGGCACCATCTCTTTTAAAACTGATGGTGACTTTATCGCCGGGCTTGTAGTTGGCCACCTGCTCCACCATTTCTGAACCGCTGGTTACTTTCACTCCGTTGATGGCGGTGATATAATCGCCGGGTTTAATGCCTGCTGCAGCGGCTGCACCACCTTCGGGCACTTCCCGCACATACACGCCTTCGCCCTGTGCTATGCCTGCCTTGCGAAACTCTTCTTCCGGCGCATCATCGGGCATGTAGGTAATACCGAGGTAAGCCCGCTGCACAGCACCATACTTAATGAGGTCGCCGGTTATTTTGCGAACGATGTTTACAGGAATGGCATAGCTGTAACCAGCGTAAGATCCTGTTTGCGAAGCAATGGCAGAGTTAATGCCAATCAGCTTGCCTTCAGCATCTACCAGGGCGCCACCGCTGTTGCCCTGGTTTACGGCAGCATCGGTTTGTATAAAGCTTTCAATAGGCGTATTGCTCTTGCGGCTGTTGAGGCCAAGAGAACGGGCTTTAGCACTCACAATACCTGCTGTTACAGTTACGTCAAGGCTCCAGGGGTAGCCAATGGCCAGTACCCACTGACCGAGTTTTACATCATCGCTATTGCCCCAAACAATGTAAGGAAGGTTTTCGCCGGTGATTTTCAACACCGCCAAATCGCTGCTGGGGTCGGCGCCAATAAGCTCGGCCTTGTACGATTTTTTATTGGGCATGGTTACGTTGATTTCATCGGCATTTTCAATGACGTGGTTATTGGTAACAATGTAGCCGTCTTTGGTAATGATAACGCCGGAGCCACTGGCCCGCTGCTCAGGAATGGTCATGCTGCGAGAGCCGCCACCACCGCCAAACATGTCGCCAAAGAAATCATCGCCAAACAAATCGGCAAAAGGGCTGCGCTGCCGCTGCGTGGTTACAGTGCGGGCATTGATTTTGGTTTTGATGTGTACTACCGCAGGTGTGGCTGCACCGGCTGCCGCCGAAAAATCGACCGGCGTATTGCCCTGCACCCCATTGCCTTCTACAAAAGAGGCATAGTTGGCAGGCATTTTTCCTGTTTCCTGATAACCGTTTGAGTTGCTGCTGCTGTAAATTTTTCCCAGACCCCAAACGCTCAGCACCGAGGTAACGACGCTAACGCCTGCAATCGCAAATACGGACTTCCAATTCATAGCTTTTCTTTTTCTGTTTATGTTCAAACGAAATGATTCGTAAATCTAATAGTAAATGCCACTCACTTGTGGTGAAGAAAATGCAAATACCATTTTGTTTAACCGCCGTTTAACAGCCATAACAATAGATGTGCCGCTTGGTTGTGGCTGATGTTTTGACAGCAGGCGGCTGACAATTGCACAGCAGGGCTTACTGTTGTTGCGGCAATGTTGTCAGAAACTGCATCGTGTCTACACCGTCGGCAAAATCGCTGAGGGCTGGCTGCTGAGCCCGGCCAAAAGGAATGTGCTGCTTGCTACACAGGCATTGCAGGTTGTCGGCCTGTTCTTGCAGCAGGGCGGCTTCATCTATGCTGTCGTAAAAGCTGTAGTGTACCTGGCTGATGGGCGAAAACAAACCTTCGTTTTCCGTGAGCAGTACGGTGCCGTTGGTCATGTAAAACTTGTTGTTAAGCAAAAGGATACTCAGGTTGTAATCGTAATTGTTTTTAAACTTGAAATGATCGGCCATCCAACAGTATTTGTCGAGGGCACGCAGCAGCGGCACAAAATCATAGTTGCGGGGCACGTAGAGCTTCGATACGTTGCGGCAGCCCAATCCAAAGTACAGCATCATGTCATCGGCCAGTAGTTCGAGGGTGGTGGCGTCTTCGCTGCCATCGAGCACGGCTACCGAAGTGCGGTTGCGCCGGATGATGCTGGGATAGTTACGGAAATAATAATCGAAGTAGCGGCTGCTGTTGTTGCTGCCGGTAGCTATGTAGGCATCGCAGCCTTTTAGCTGTTCTGCAAAAATAATTTCATGACCAAAATCAGGTGCCCATTGTTGCAGGGTGGTTACGATGTGTTTCATCAGTGTTTCATCCTTCGAAGAAGGCTTTAGTACCAGCTGATGGCCGGCCAAAATGCCACACAGCATATCATGAAAACCCACCATGGGAATATTGCCTGCCATTACTATGCCGAGGCGCTGTGGGGCATAGGTAATGCCTTGCGGCAAATACTGATGGGCAAAGGCTTTCAGCGCATTGGGCTGCAAAAATCCGTGAGCAATTCCTGCAGCTGCAGCATCTACAAATTGGGGCACAAACCAGCCGTTTTCAATACCGGCTTTTGTCTTGGCTTCCTGCCATGCTGCGTCGTCGGATAAAAGATATTCACCCAGCTTTACAAGTATTTCTATGCGTTGATGTAGATTCACGGATTGGTCGTTATTTTTGAAGGGACAAAACTAATTTGAAACGAAACTAAACAGTTCTCATCATGGCAATTAAAATAACCGAAGAATGCATCAACTGTGGTGCCTGCGAACCTGAATGTCCGAACAATGCGATTTACGAAGGCGGTGTAGAATGGGCACTGGCCGATGGTACTACTGTAAGCGGTACGTTTACCCTGCTCGATGGTAGCACCATGGATGCCAATCAGAAAAATGAACCCATCAGTACCGATACTTACTACATTGTACCCAACAAGTGCACCGAGTGCCAGGGTTTTCACGAAGAGCCCCAGTGTGCTGCTGTATGCCCGGTAGACTGCTGCGTACCCGACGAAGCGTATGTAGAAGCAGTAGACGAACTGATGGCCAAAAAAGACCGTTTGCACAGCTAATGTGTGCATAAATATTTTGATGTATTTGTTTGATGTTAGCCCTTTTGGGCCACTACCTTTAAGGTATCAACAGAAGGGATAAAACCCTGTACATCGGCGGGTGGTATGTTCCGCCAACGAAGCTGAAGGTTTTCGCCTTCAGCTTCGTTGTGTTGGTGGGTAAAGGCATGCTGAGAAACGAAGCTACAAGCCCCGACCGCAGCGTTGGGGGTAACGGATGAAACGGAGCCGGGAAGACCAAAGCGAAAGCGATGCAGCTGCTGATAGTAGAAACGAAAATGTTATGCCAGAAATGACGGGAGTAACAGGATAAGCATGGAAGCCATTTCCCCAACCCGGCCATTGGGCCGGAGATGTGGCCTAAACACTGATGGGAAAAATGAAAAGCTAACGTTAAAGCATTTGTGTTTGTGGCGGAATTTGAAAACCGTCTGCCTAGTACAAATGCTGATTAAAAATACAAAAGTTCATTGTTTATTCTACGGCTCAATTTATAACGTCGGGCTGGAGCAGAAGCTGATAGTAGCACACAGTTGAAGCGGCGTTATCCGTCCGCCGACATAACACAAATGCAATGTTACCTGCTGTGCTTTTGTCACACCACAATTGTCCTGCTTTTGATGGCACTCGTTTTTGAATAATTATTTGTGCAATTTGTGTCTGTCAAGAAAGTAAACTCACTTTTAGAAACAATATCTCTAAATAAGGTGTCAGCTGTCTTATTCTTTGTCGAAATATGAAGATTTCCATATTGACAAATATTTGCAACGATATTTTGTCCTGGGTCAGTGAAGTGAACATACTGAATAATGCCGTTTGTCCGTACCAGCCAACTAAGGTTTTTAATAAAGGTTTGCAGTTCATCAATGTCAACTTGCAAGGCACCATTAAATCGCTTACTGATTTTATTGGAAACTAAATACTGTAACGCTTCTTGAAAATTTTCGTAAGTATCAAGTCGCTTAAGCCAAGGAATGTCAATGTCACCCAGAAACACTAAACGGTCATATCCTAAGTTTTTTACTAAATAAGGAATCTGTGTCCCGAGTAGCTTTTGATGTCCTCTATAAGATTTTGAGGGAAGTGTCAACACATAATTAGCAAACACTTTTGGCGCTTTAAAAACATCTTCGTCCTTCTTGCGGTCGTAGTGTCGCAATGGAAGAATAGGAAATTTATTAATAGCGTCTTGTCTGTCAATTTTAATTAGCATACGATGTCGAATAGCATAGCAGGTAACTCAAAAATAGACGAAACTCCTCAAAACAAAATCATTGAAAATCAATTCCTTTTTTAGCGCAATTCAAATTGCGCTAGCCATTTCAGTTGTTGAGTAGTTAGCCGTTTACTATAAATTGTGCATGGCAAAATCAGGCGACAATTACAACCTAATCCCCGCTTCCAATGCCAGCTCAATCATGGGCAGCAGCGATTGCTCCCGTTGGTCGGGCGAAATTTTTTGCTGCGCCGGAATAATGTCGGACACAGTGAGCAGGCAGGCGGCTGATTTGCCGAGGTAGCGGGCATTGGCAAACAGTGCAAAGGATTCCATTTCTACCACTTCACACTTGTGTGCTGCTGCAATTGCGGGCAGTTCGGGGTTGGCCCGGTAAAAATAATCACTGGTATGTACGGCCGTATCGAGCACAGCTTGCTGACGTGCAGCAGCTGTTTCATTGATTACCGAATATGCGTTGCCTTGCGGCAGCATCACTTCTTCTGCATAGCCCCATGCTTCTTTGGCAAATGTGCTTTCGCTGGCAGCTTTGGCCACGTTGATGATATCGAACAACTGCAGGTTGTTGTGGTATGCACCACAGGTGCCAATGCGAATGATGTGTTGCACATCGTAATTGCTATACAGTTCATAACTGTAAATACCGATAGAGGGGCAACCCATGCCGCTGGCACCTACGCTAATGCGCTGGCCTTTGTACAAACCGGTGTAGTAAAATATGTTGCGGGTGCTGCTTACCAGTGCAGCATCGGTTAAAAATTCGGTGGCTATGAGTTTGGCCCGCAGCGGATCGCCGGGCATCAGTACTACGGGAGCTATGCTTCCAACGGGGGCGGTTATGTGTATGCTCATGTGCGGGCAGTTAATAGATAGGGCCGCAATGTAGCTAAAATGTACGCCCGTTGGCAGCGGCCAATTTTACAATGGATAATTGTTAGGGAATACGCTGTCTGGCTCAGGCCAGCGAGTTTTGGTAGAACCCTTCACTCAAACCAAATTGCCTTTCTGGCGCATTGTTTTCAATGGCATGAAAGGCGTTGGGTGATAATCCTGTAAAAGTTTTGTAGGCTTTGGCCAAATGCTGGTAGTCGTGAAAATGAGATTCCAGTGCAATGCGTAGCCAGCTGTATTGCGGCTTGCTGTTGCGTAGCCGGAATGCTTTATCAAAGCGAATGATGCGTTCGTACGTTTTTGGATTGATGCCGGTGCGTTCTGCAAAACATCTTTCCAGTTGTCGGCTGCTGAGGCAGGCCGCTTTGGCCAAGGCATCTACCGATACCAAACCGTTTTGCTGCAGCAGCCATCGGCAGGCATCGTCTACCGGTAGCAAACTGCGCCGCTGCCGGCGTATGAGCTGGCGAACAAAATCGTTGGCTATATCCAGCATACTGGCGTAGCTGTCTGCTTCCCGCAGCTGTTCATTCACCTGCATTACATCGATGGAAAAAAAATGCTGTGCCGGCAGGTATTGATTGCAAATTTCGGAGGCAGGCATACCCGTAAGGTTGTACAAGGCACCGGGGTAAAAGATAATCTGAAATACAAGGAAGTTGTGCCCGATGATGCGGTGCGTTACTTCGGAGAGCTGGCCATACAACACCACGGGTAAATTTTGTTGCATAGTGCCCTGCTGATCGAACAATACGGTTTCTGTATCGAATGGATAAAAGGCGAGGCAATGCTCGGGGCGGGGTGGGTAAGCCTTGGGTGGAATGGGTTGCCCGGCCTCAAAACGGAGGTGTACTATGCGGTACAGTTGTACAAACTGTTGCACATCGGGGGCAGGTATAAAATCTTTCAGTAGCAAGGGCGATGGATGCAATGAGGAAGATAAAAAGTTTGGCAGAAAGCTGACATGAAAATTATGCAGCCAACTGCCAAACCATCAGGGTAAGCGTGTTACAAAGTGAGGGGTGGGCCAACCACTTTCATGTCGTGTTCGGCATGTATGCGGTCCATTTCTTCGGGCGTGGGGCGGGTAGTCATCTTGTTCATGATTTGGAAAAACTCTTCCATTTTGCCGGCTGGTTGCAGCAGGTAAATGAGGCGGCCTTTGTCGCTCAGTTGTATCCAGGTATGCGGTATGCCACGGGGCAGAAAAATGGTTTGGCCGGGGCCGAGTACATGCGTTTCGCTGCCCACCACAAATCGGTATTCACCTTCAATAACGGTAAAAATTTCATCTTGCTTAAAGTGAATGTGTAGCATGGGGCCTACTTTGCCCAAGCCTGTGTAGTCGAACATGCTGAGCTGGCCGCCGGTGTCTTTGCTGCTGATTTTTAAATCGTTAGGGTGAACGCCCAAAAACTTCACCACATCGCCAAACCTCGATTGGCCGCTGCCTACTACAAAGGGTTTGGGGTTGGAAGCAGGCGGGTTTTCTGTGGTGCCCGTTTTGGCAAGGGCCAATGCCGGCACGGCCAGCAGGCTGTTGAGTAAAAATTGTTTGCGTTTCATGACGGATGGATTTGATACCGCTAAAATGCAACAACCGCTTAGCCAGTTGGTGGTACAAATCCGACATGTTTTAGAACCATTTAGCCCAAAGAGCTGTTGTGAAATGCTATCCCAGATTAGTTTTACCACAAATCACACACCCGTTTTCACTGCTCAATACTTCAGCCATGACAACGCATCAGGACTTTTCGCAACTCACTACACAAGCCTTGCTCAAAAAGAAGCAATTGCACAAAACCATGCTTGGTGTTTGCATTGCTTTTGCGTTGGCCATCTTGGCTTCGGTGTTGTACCTGTCGGTGGTAGAGCGGTTATTTTCTTCCAGTTTTGTTGCCCTCTTCGCCCTTTTACCAGCTTTACTTTTCAATGCTTCGCAACTCAGACCTATTGATGATGAGTTGAACAACAGAAAGCGATAACGAATAAAAAAAGGGAACCAAACGGCTCCCTTTTTTATGCTGCGCAACTGCACAAGCGTTATTTCTTTTTTACCACATACAACTTGCCAGAATCGGTAACCGTGTACAACTTACCATCGAGGTAAGCCACATCACGAAAGCGTTCATTCAGGTTAGAGAGTAATCGTTCTTCACCAGCCACACGGCCATTTTCCAGTTTCAGGCGGTTGAGGTGCATGCCGCTCAGGCAGGCAATAATGAGGTTGTTTTCCCACTCAGGTATGTCAGTGCCTTTGTAAAAAGTCATGCCGCCGGGCGATATCACGGGGTCCCAATAATACACGGGTTGCTCCATGCCATCTTTTTGCTGAATGGCGTCGCCAATGGCTGGGCCACCGTATTCAATACCGTAGGTAATAATGGGCCAGCCATAGTTTTTGCCGGGCTTAATGAGGTTGAGTTCATCGCCACCACGGGGGCCAAATTCGGCTTCCCACAATTCGCCGGTTACAGGGTGCATGTCGAGGCTTTGCGGGTTGCGGTGGCCATAGCTCCATATTTCGGGCATTACATCTGCCTGACCAAGAAAAGGATTGCCGGGAGCGGGTTTGCCTTCTTTGGTGATGCGAAATACTTTACCCAAACCACTGTTGAGCCACTGCGATTGTTTGCGGCCATCGAGGTTGCTGCGTTCGCCGGTAGTTACAAACAAATAACCTTCTTTGCTAAATAGCAGGCGAGAGCCAAAGTGCAGGCTGCTTTTGAGTTTGGGCGTAGCCCGAAAAATAACGCTGATGTTTTGAATACTGTTTTCATCGGAGGCCAACTGGCCTTTTGCCACGGCCGTGAGGTTGGAGTCGCCCAGCTGTTCGCTGTAGGCCCAGTAAAGGGTTTTGTTGCTGGCAAAATCTGGGTCGGGCACCACATCGAGCAGGCCACCCTGGCCACGATCGGCCACGGCAGGCAGCCCGGTTATTTTGTGTTGCAGCTGTCCATCGGTGCCGCGTATTTCCATATAGCCCGATTTGATGGTGAGCAACAAGCGACCATCGGGCAGGGGCACCACGGCCCAAGGGCGACCGATTCCTTCGGCCAGTTTCACCGCTTCGTAAGCAGTGGCCGAGGTCATGCCGGGGCCACGTGTTTGGCCTTCAAAAGCGGGTTTGTAATTGCTGTTGGGTTTGCCGGTTTCTACCGGTGCGCCGGGGGCTGCAGGCTTGGGCTGTGCAGTACATGCCACAGCAAATACCAATGCCATGGTTGCAAAAGCGGAAGTCTTCATCATAGTTTTTGTAAAAATGGAGGCCGTAAAGGTAGATGAAACAAGTTGACGAGGTGACTGGTTCACGTGTTGACGAGTTTACAAGTTCCAGCGTTCGAAAGTTCCAGCGTTTTAGGTACTTGTAGTATTACAAATGTGTGTTGATTGAAATTTGATGATAAAAGCTGTGTGGACTTCGTAATCACCGTAAAATTGTTCTTACATTTTCCATTTTTAAGCCTGATACAAATGAATGGTCTATGTAGAATGCTCATCTCATTTTTCAATGGAAGTTTTAAAACCGAATTATGCAAAGCACCAGTTTTGAAATTATTGGCGAGAATGCTTTTCAATTAGTGAAGGATACGTTGTTTTACTATCGCCAAAATTGTCACATCAGCGAATACGCCAATGGCTTAATCATGGCGCATGAAGATTACAGTTTTATGAACGGAAATCATGGCATGATTGTGTTTCGGTTAGACACATCCAAAGGCAGCAACCATGTGCTCATGGAAATGCTGGTGGGCGGTATGTACGGTGGACTTTTTAAATGGGGCGAAATAGGAAGCAGCAAAAGACGATTGAAACACGTAGCCGGTTTATTGAAAAACCTGGCTGCGGAAAAACAATTGCAAGTGACGCAGCTACAAACAATCGAAGTGAATTAGTCGGCGGTGAAATGTTTCACTGTTCAAAAAAATCCGCAATTCCGGAAGTTTGTTTACTCCGCCAGCAATAGCTGTCCTATGTGTTTCTTTCGTTTTGTGCAGTAAAGCAGTATACTGCTGCTTATGATGCCGGCGCAAAGTAAGCGGTACTCATTACCATTTGCCCGCCGGGGTACTGAATGTTTGCATCGTCTTCTGCGGTAATAAACACCTTGGTCGGTTTTACAGCAGATACGGTTTGCAAAGAACTCTTCATCGTTTGTGAAATCATGCTGCTTGATGTGGTAATCTGCCCGATTTTTTTGGTGATGTTCCCTTCGGTTTCCATCCAGACAATGTACATGTTTTTGGGTGGGGTCAGCCTGCTCGGATCTGCCAAACGGATGAGGTTAATGCTAATGTTGTAATTGTTGTTGTTGTCTTTTTTAACAGCAACGGTACCCTCGGCAGCTGGTACCAATGTAGAAGTGGCAAACGGAATTTTTGTAACGCAGGAGCTAAACAAAATGGTGCCGAAAAGCAAGAAGCCAATCATTAAGGTGTACTGAAGCGTAGGCATGTGGTGAGTCGTTTTCATAATGTGGAATTTAGTGTGAGCTATTAATAACGCACTTTGAGTGCAATGTTGCCGAGTGTTTTTATAGCTGGCTGGCTGGTAAATATGGCCCGCCCTTTTTTGGAAATTACTTCCCATGCAATTTCGCTGGATATGTCTGCTATTACATTGGGTTGAGTGGCATCAGCTACTACATCAAACGAAAGCGGGCCTGTCATTTTCACAGGTTGTTGAAAGTCGTTGTGGGTAATGAGTAATTCACCCCGGCCTTCTTTTGCAGCTCTGTACATTTCATTCAAGTCAGTAATGACAAGGCCTTGGCCTACGGCTTCCTGCATTTCTTTTATTGCATCTGTCCGTCTTTGCTGCTGTATTTGCTCCACCACTGCCCATGCTTTGGGTATTATGTTGCCATGGGAAATATCATTGTAATCAATGGGTACATGCCCGTAGTAAATGGAGGGTACATCTGCCACCTGTAGCAGCCGGCTATAATTATCTTCTGTACAAACAACCACGCACCGCATATTGGTGTCATGGTTTACCCTAACCACCGCTTTGTCAACAGTGTTTAAATATTCCCTCACCATGTTATCCACTTTTTTGCCATCACTCATTTCTTCATGATTGGTAATGTAGTGTTGGTTTTCGCCAATCGGGAAATCGTCGTTTTTAATTTCTGCTACAATGCCGTTGTTGATTGCATGCAACAAACTGCCACCCGATTGCGATAGTATTAAAATGAGGTAATGTTCTGTTTGGTTCAGCAACCTGATGAGTGGCTTTATAAAAAAGCGGTCAGCAATGTGTACGCTGTTTGCGGTAACTGACCACGGCGATTGTACAATAGCAGTAGTGCTGTTGGAGAGAAACAGGTGTAAACTATCAAGGTTGTCTTTGTTATCAATGTGATCCGACAGTGTATTTATTCTGTCGAGCAATTTCGTGACAGGTCTTTTCCCAAATTCGGCCACCACGCTTTCTGTTGCTTCCAGTAATAAATTTTTCAGCACAATGGCATCTGATGCGTTATCCGGATAAGTGCGGTGCGTATTCAAAGAAATGGTGACACATGGGCGGTTGACTTCGCCTGCAATTTTTTCTAATTGAGTTTTCATGGGGTGAGCTTATATAGCAACCATGCTGCTGCTGGTAAGCTACACCCATTACTGTGAGTATTCATTACACAATTCTTGCAGGAAGTATAAGAGTTCTGCTTTCGGTGTATACAATGTTGCATAAATACAAAGGCCGGTAGCTGTGAGGATGCAATCCTTTGCTACCGGCCATGTTCTATTCGAGTAAATAGCACCTGCTGTGTTTTGCTAGCTATGTTGTTTCCGCAGGTACTGCGTCAAAATCACAATTTGCTGGTTCTCGATACGGCCTTCAATCTGGTTTACATTATCAGGTACCAGGCGAATGTTGCGGATAACGGTGCCTACCCGGGCATTGACAGTGCTGCCTTTTACATCGAGGCTTTTGGTGAGTACCACGGTATCGCCGCCAAAGAGTTGGGCACCGTTGCAGTCGCGGTGCAGGTTTACGGTACCATCGCTTTCGTGGTCGCCGGTGGCTTTGGCAAAGGCCAGCCATTCATCGGTGAGGTAGAGCATGTCAAGCAGGTCTGTAGCCCAGCTTTCGTTGCGCAGCCGGTTGAGCATACGCCAGCTTACTACCTGCACGGCAGGCACTTCGCTCCACATGCTGGTGC
>JADLHL010000133.1 GCA_020848815.1 Chitinophagaceae bacterium
CTGGCAATTTCCAAAAACTCCAACCCTTCGCCAGTTGGCAACGCTACTTTGGTTTTGGGTTTGTGTTGTGCCTGCATTACTTCCTGCATCAGGGCTATTTGCGAAGCAGTAATGAGCTTGTGTTTTTTCTCCCACCATTTTTCCAGCATGGTTTTCAAATCATCATCATCAATGGGTTTGAGCAAGTAGCTGATGGCGCTGTAGCTAAAAGCTTTGATGGCGTACTGATCGTACGCTGTTACAAATACCACATCTGCTTCGTAAGGCATGAGCTTGTTCAGCAATTCAAAGCCGTTCATTTCCGGCATTTCTATATCCAGAAAAATGAGGTCTACTTTGTGTGCCAGTAAGTAGCGCAATGCTTCGGCAGGTTTATTAAACGTACCGCTGATGCTGATGCGATCGCCAAAGTGTTCAGTTAGTAATAATCGTAGCGATTCGGTGCAATGCAGTTCATCGTCAATAAGAATAGCTTTAAACATGTGTGGGTTGTTTACAAGTGATTACAACACGGGTTCCGTCAATGTGTTCATCTACAACAATGTCTTCGATATGAAAGGTTAGCAATACATGTTCGTGCAAACCAAAAAGGCGCATCCGTTCCATAGTAATGTTCATGCCGAGGCTTTGGTGCTCTAGTCCGCCTTCCTGCTTTCGCTGCTGGCTGGCTTGCCTGCCTACACCGTTATCTTCAATACAAATACAGCAACCGCCGGGCACTTCCGATACAATAATGCGTACCATTTTTTCCAGTTTGTTACTATTCATCAATCCGTGCTTGATCGCATTTTCTGCAAAAGGTTGCAACAGCAATGGTGGCAGTAAAATTTCATCTGTATCAATATTCGCAGCCACTTCTATATGATACCGGTAGGTATCACCAAAGCGTTGTCCTTCAATATCGAGATACAGTTGTGTAAGGGCCAGTTCTTCAGCTAGTGTCACTGTTTCCCGTCTTGAGTTTTCCAAGGTTAGCCGAAGCAGTTTGCTAAATCGCATCAGGTAGTCGCTGGCATTTTTATATTGCGCTGTTTGTATTTGATAGCGAATGCTATTGAGGCTATTGAAAATAAAATGTGGATTCATTTGGCTGCGCAGCGATTGCATTTCGAGTTGCGCCAGCTGTCGTTCGTATTCCAACCGCAATTGCTTTTCTTTTTGCGCTTCCAGTTCTGCTGTACGTTCTGCCACCGTTTTTTCCAACTGCACATTCATGTTGCGCACCAGTTGTTCATTCACTTCCAGCTGTTGTATGTACGATTGAAAATGCCGGCGCTTTTCTTTTTCTGTTAGATACATTTTGTAACCGAGGGCTGCGGCAAACACAATGCTATCTAACAACACTGCCGTTTTTAACGCCACCATAGGGGTGATGTAAAAAAACGGTTTCGAATCGACAGAACGATACAAATTACTCACAGCTGCCCACGCAGTAAATGCTATAAAAATGACACTGGCCAGCATGAAGAACTTTTTCAGCGGACTCTTTACCTGTAGCACTATCCACACTACCGCTACAATACACAATACATAACTCAATAACCGAATCAACACAAAACCCGAGTTAGGCAGCAGGTAAGTATGTGTAGCAAATTGGTACACGGTAATACTTGCTGCGTAAAGCAAAAACACAGCAATAACTGTTTTGATGTACACACTCAACCTACGATAGGCAAATGCATTGACAAGGCTGGCGCCAAACGCTACATAAGCTGCATAAAAAACATATTGTAACCCTTCGCTTACCTGCAGGTAATAGGGCATTACATGAAACACCAGCTTACCTGCATAGCTGTATGTACTATTTGTTTTGGGCAATAAATACAGCAGTGCGCCAGCTATGTACATCACGTAATACATGAAGCTTTTTTCTTTGAACCACCAGCCCAAAAAACTCATGAAAAACAGACTAAATACCAGACAGCCCATCACAACAGCATGGTACAAAGCTGGCGGACTATCTTCAGCATAAGCCGTCACAAGGCTTGCATCATAATAAGCAGGTGTTTCCAAATAAAAACTATGAAAGTACAAGTGTGCATGCTCGTTGTACACTTTGGCATACACCGTAGCAGTTACTCCTGCTGCTAAAGAAAATCCATTTGAATTGTTATCGTCATCAAACTGTAATCCGCTGCTATTGATGTAATCGCCGGAAAAGAGCTGTAGCACTGTATCAGGATATTGAACTGTCAATACAAAACTATCGCTACTGCCATGTGTGATGTATAAATATTGCGACTTGGAACTGTTGTTGTGCAGCACAAATCTCAGCCAGATATCTTTCTGCCCACGGCTCAGCCATTGCGAATCAACAGGGAGCCATGCTTTGCTCAGCGCAGCTTCCTGCCAATTGGAAGCCGCACTGGCGGGCATCACCTGCACGGATTGGTGCTTTTCCAAAGCAATGTAGCCATCTATTGCAGCCACAGCAATGGTATCGGCCGCTGATACACGGCCAACATAACAGCACCACAATGCAAAAAGAAAACAAACAGCTTTCATAGGGTAAACAGCAATGTACAAGAATCTGCTGCAGGCAACAAATATGCATTGAGCAGTTGGTAACACTCACTGAGAAAACGACAGGCTACAGCAAATTCTCAGGCAACTATGCACAATGCTACGCTTCATGTTGCACAATACTCAACGCCCATTGCCTGCTGCTCATGGCCTGCATAGTTTCACCCTTGCATCATTTGCTCACCCCTCTCAGAAAGAAACGTATGAAACAATTGTTGTTCAGCTTCCTTGCACTTTGCAGTTGCCAATTGCTGCCAGCCCAAAATAGTGGCCAGCGCATTAAAGAAAATGCCAAATGGAAAACCGAAAACAAGGTGAATGAAAAAGTAGACAAAGCCATAGATGATGTACTGGATGGCAAACTGTTTAAAAAGAAAAACAAAGCTGCTGCTGACTCTGCCAAAACCTCAAGTGCTACACCCAATACAAACGCAGCAAAAAACGAACCTGGCATGCAGGAAAAACAACCGTTGAAAGCGTATAGCAAATTTGATTTTATACCCGGCGAAAAAATATTGTACTACGATGATTTTGAACGTGTGGCCGTGGGCGACTTTCCGGCAGAATACAACACAGATGCCAGCGGCGAAGTAATGACCATAGAAGGCAAAACCGGCAAGTGGCTCGGGCTGAATGCGAATGGCAGTTTTTTGCCCGAGAGCATTGGTGTTTTACCCGACAACTTCACCCTTGAAATGAATGTAGGTTTGTTGGGCGACCCTAGCAACAACATGAGTGGGTTCGGATTCAACTTTAATACTGAAAAAGAAAATTTACTGAAGTATCGGTTCATATCAGGTTCATTTGTTATGCTTCACCCTGGTGCAGGCAGTGCTTATATGAGTGTAAGCCAGGCCGAAGGAGAAGACCTGACCAATGAATTCAAAATGCCGCAATGGAGCGTGGAGGGAGAGCGTTTTGCCAGAGTGTCATTATGGCGGCAAAAAGGAAGACTAAGGGTGTATGTGAATGAAAACAAGTTGATGGACATTCCCCGGTTTTTCAATGCCGCCAAGCCTTATCAGCTTTCATTTTTCCGCGACTTTTTCAACGACTGTAACCTGTTGATAACAGATATTAAGTTTGCGGTAGGTGCCCCCGATACCCGCAGCAAACTCATCACTGAAGGCCGTTTCAGCACCACGGGCATTTTATTCGATTTTCAAAACGCTAGCCTTAAGCCCGAGAGCTATGGTGTAATAAAAGAAATAGCTACTGCCCTTAAAGAAAATCCATCTGTCAACATCAAAATTGTTGGCCATACCAGCAACGATGGCGATGCCAACGCCAACCTGCTGCTGAGCAAGCAAAGAGCGGCTGCAGTAAAAGAAGCATTGATGAAAGAATTTGGCATAGATGCCAGCCGGATGCAAACCGATGGCAAGGGTGGCACGGAACCAGCAGATAAAACAGGCACTGCAGCGGGCAAAGCCAATAATAGAAGAGTAGAGTTTATTAAACTGTAAGCACCCAAATTTTCTATGAGAAATATTTTTACACTTGTACTTTGCTGCATAGCCATTTCAGCAAGTACACAAAATGTGGGCATTGGCCCCATTGTACCCACCGAAAAACTGCATATACACGGTGGTGCAGCTCAAACCACTTCTATTGGTTTTACCAGCAATGCTTTACAGAGATTCACTACAGCTACTAGTTTTAAAATTGGCTTATTCGCAAGTAATGCCAATCCCGATACCCGGTATGGATTTTTAGACCTGCCAGCTTTTACCCCTTTTTATATGATACAAGGGGGCTTTGTAAGGATGCATGTAAATAGAGATGGAAATGTAGGAATTGGCTCCAACGCCATCGACCCATACAAATTGTTAGTAAATGGGCCTCAACTTATTACCCCTGGCAGCTCTCCTTCAGCCGTATTGTATTTGGTTGACTCGACGAGTACGCCAGTCAATGTTGGCAGTGGCTTATCTGTGAGCAAAAGATTAAATAACCAAAACAATTTCTTTCAGTTTGTACTTGAGGGCAATCGTTCGCAGTCATATATAGAGGCCAACTTTAAAAACGGAACGGCAAATCAGGGCGTAGCTATGATGAAGTTTGATTCAAGCGGTCGTGTTGGTATTGGCGATTATATTATCGATAAAAAATTAGCAACTGAGTTACATGTTTTTGGGGACCAGACAATAGAAGGGATAGAGGGTGGTCGAACGAGGCTTTTGTTGCGAGGCAGTGATAATAATCTTAATTATGGCAGCATAGTACTTTTTTCATACAACGAAAAGTTTCCGTTACCCGGTGAAACCTACCAAAACTTTTTTTTGCGTTTACGTGATCGAAATTTAGGGGGCAATGCCAACCAGGATGGTGTATTTGAAATTGGACATACTTTACAGCAAACAACGCCACCGAGCATAAACCCAAGTACTGGCTTGGTCTTTAACGAATTACAACAAGTTGGTATCAGAAAATTTCCTGACAAAAGTGAAGCTGCAACAATAAAAGTTGACATTTCGGGTCCGGTAAGGATTGCCGGCGGTTTACTTATACAGGGCATTGGTGAATCGGCAGGCAAGGTTTTGGTAACCGACGCAATTGGCAGAGCAACCTGGCAAAACCCATCCAGAATAACCCTAGATCAACCATCAGCTACAGGGCAATCTGTCCTTGAATTTAGAAATCAAGGTGTATATGTGGGTGGCTTTGGTTGGAGCGAAGCAAGTGCCCGCTATTTTTTATACGATGGCCCTACCAATACAAACCCTTTGCTTATAAAAAACGGGCGGATAGGTATTGGCAACCGGGAACCTACTACCAATGCCCTTGAAGTAAATGGCAACGCCAGTAAAGCCACAGCCGGCGATTGGCTGGCTAACAGCGATGCCCGGCTGAAAAAAGAAATTACACCACTCAACAATGCATTGGAAAAACTGCTGCAATTGAAGGGCGTTACCTACGAATGGAACGATGATAAAACCGGTACCAAACGGCCTGCCGGAAAACAAATGGGTTTTACAGCACAAAATATTCAGCAGGTATTTCCGCAGCTGGTAAGTACCGATGCACAAGGCTATTTACAAACAAGCTATGGCACCTACGATGCTTTGTATGTAGAAGCCATTAAAGAGCTGTTGCAAAAAATTCAAGTACTGGAAAAAAAGATACAGGCATTACAACAATAATTTTTTGCACCGGGCCTAAGAAAAACGGAGATACATTTTTTCTGCAATTGAATCACCAGTGAAGACTTGTGATAAGTACCAATCCATTTTATGTATAAAATCTTTACCATGCTGTTGCTTGCATCTTGCTTGCAAGTGCCATTAGCTGCGCAAATTTTTACCGCCACGCTGGACAATACCTGGAACCCATCCGATGATGGACAACAGGCTTTGGCCAGCACCACTGTCAACAGCCCTTCTCCTACCAATTTTGTATTGCCACTGCCCAATGGCCAACTCATACTGGCCTGCGGCGACAGCTACAATCAGACCCGTGTATTTGGCCTTGCCCGAACCAATGCCAATGGCCAATTAGATGCAACATTTGCCACACCCAATAACCTGCAAACCAGGGTTTTTAATGCCTTGGCCTTGCAAGCCGATGGTAAAATATTGGCAGGCGGCAGGATAGAATTTTCATTTGCATCGGGCTTAGAGGCAAATAACCTGCATCGATATAACGCTGATGGAAGTTATGATGCCAGCTTTACACAAGGCACTCATGATATCAATGGAACCATTAAAAACATCTTGGTATTGCCAAATGGAAATATTCTGGTTGCAGGATCGTTCACCACCTTTAATGGGGCTACAGTAGGGCGGTTAGTTCGGTTGCTGCCTAATGGTACAGTGGATGCTACATTTAATATGGGCACCGGCGCCAATGGCGATATTGAAGACATGCTGTTGCTGCCCGACGGAAAAGTAATTATTGCAGGCGCTTTCACCAGCTTTAGCGGCACTACTGCCAATCGACTGGCTCGCCTTAACTCAGATGGTTCTATTGATCCGCTGTTTACTGCAAGTGCCAATAATACCGTGCATAGCATAGCTGCTATGCCGGGCAACAGGTTGCTGGTAGCCGGCAGTTTTACCAACATCAGTACATTATCAAGAAACCGTATTGCCATTTTGAATAGTGGCGGCAACGCAGAGAGCAGTTTTGCTGGCGGAGGTCTTACGTTGGCAAATGATATTGTATTCAGCGCATTACCGCTGCCCGATGGCACCATTGCATTGGCGGGTCAGTTTACCACGTTTAACAATGTGGCCCGTCGAAGTCATGTACGCATTTCCGAAGCCGGAGTGATAGTACCCGGCTACAGCACAGAACCAAATGGAACAACCTCGGGCAGTATCACAGGACTTTTATTGCAGGGCAATGATCAATTGATTGCGTTTGGGTCTTTTCAGTTTTTGCAACGGGTAAACTATGGAGGCATCACAAGAATAAATTTTCAGGGAGCCATAGATCCAACGTTTAATCCCAACGGAGGGGCGGGAAGTTTTTTGAACCGCTATGTAACCAGCATGGAGCGCCTCACTGATGGCAGAATAATGATTGGAGGCTTCTTCAGCAAATACAACGGCGTTCCTTGTTTTAATATCATGCGCTTGCTGCCCGATGGTTTGCCCGACCCTAGTTTTGAACCAGGTGATGAAGGACCAGTAGGTGGTATACGAGCCCTTGCTGTACAACCCGATAACAAAACAATTATAGCAGGCAGTTTTTCAAGGGTAGATGGCGTCACTGTTCCGGGTTTTGCACGGCTGTTACAAAATGGCCGGCTCGATGCAGGATTTACGCCATTGGTCATGAATGCTTTTGCTTCGCAAGATGTACGGGTAATCAAACTATTGCCCGATGGCAAAATGTACATCGGTGGAGAATTTCAAAAAATAGGCACCAACACTAATCTAAAGTATATAGCCAGATTAATGCCCGATGGGCTGCCTGATGCCAGCTTTACACCTCCGGTATTTAGCGGGTTTGGCCGAGTAAACAGTATTGAAGTAATGAATGATGGCAAAGTATTGATTGGTGGCAGTGGTTTAGTTTTACCCAGCGAAAGCATAACCAGAACCCTGCTGCGATTAAATACTGATGGGAGCTATGATGCCAGTTTTAATGCAGGCAATGCCGGCTTTGCAACAGATGGTGGTGCGGTAGTTACCGGCATCGCAAAATCATCGGCCAACCAACTGATTGTATGGGGCGATTTTTTTAGTTACAATGCGCAAAGCCGCAGATATCTGGTGCGATTAAATTTGGATGGTAGTTTGGTTACACCCAATCCGTATGCATCATTGCCAGCCAATTTTATTAGTCCGGATAAAGTAGTGGAGCAACCCGATGGCAAGCTACTAATCTCTGGTTCTTTCAATTATTTTGCTGGCAGCATTGGATACAGTGGATTGTTGCGGTTAAATGCCAATGGTAGTGTAGATAACAACTTTAGAATAGGCACAGGCTTCAGGGCACTCAACGGCGCAGGTTTTGATGTTCAGTTTTCCAATATGGTGGATGATGCGTTGTTGATAGACAACAAATTGTTGGTGTGTGGCGGTTTTACCGACTTTAACGGCGCAGTACGCAATAGAGTGGCTCGTATCAATGTAGGCAATGTAGTAACACCTGTTACCTGGCAATCATTTACAGCTATTCATCATAACGGGCATAGCTTGCTGCAGTGGATTACAGCGAGTGAACAACACAATAAAGGCTTTGAAGTGCAGCGAAGTGCCAATGGGCAAAGCTTTACCAACATTGGCTTTATACCGGCTGCAGGCAATGGCAATAGCAACCTCATTAATCGTTATTCCTTTACCGATCGTATGCCTTTGCCGGGCAATAATTATTACCGACTCAAACAAGTCGACACAGATGGACAGTTTGACTTCAGCAGCATCAAACTGGTGAAACATGAAATGATGACAGGTTTTACAATACAACCTACTGTTGCATCGGCATTCGTTCTATTACATATACCCGGCCTTGCTCAGCAAGAAGCGTATACTGCAATGGTGCTGAACAGCGCAGGCAAAGAATTGATGCGGGTGAATGTTCAAACAAATGCAACAAAACTGAATATTGCACACTTGCCTGCTGGCAGCTACTATGTTACATTGATGGGGAAGACAACAACAGTTTCTGCCCGATTTATAAAACAATAATTCACCCTCACTCCAACACCACTACTGTCACAAATTGGGCTGCGGGTACCAGTGGTATCTGCAGTTTTTTTTGTTGCCATTGTAAGGTTTGTACAGAGGACGTGGTGGGTAAATAATAATCTATCCCATTCATAAATGGAGCCTGGCCAAATATGCCTTGTAGCTGTTTACTCGTTTGCATGTCTCCGTTGTCGTACAAAAACAAAGCAACGACTGTTTTAGCAGATGGGGTAATGGCTGTAGTATTCAGCGTATCGCCGTTGATCATCAGTACTTTTTTATCGGGGCTAATAGCCGCATTTGCATTGAACAATACCCAGGCCGCTGCTTGAGGAGATGTAGGAATACCGCCCAACAGTAAGTTAACCATTCCGGTAGCAGGTAGTGTACGAAGATACAATGGTACCGGACCAGCTGTGATAGCAGGGTAATAATAGGCGACCGACCTCCCACTGCGAGGTTTACAGGTAATCCAGTACGGGCTTCCTTGTGCTATATTGTTGAGCAACACTTCTCCATTTGCACTGGTATATACTTTTTGGGCAACACCAACGGTTTCACCGTTGTGGTTGAGCTGTTGGCACTCAATATAGGCTTCAGCATCGGGTTTGTTTTCGCCCATTTGCAGCACTCGCAGCAATATGCTTTGCCGCTCTTTTGACGATTTCTTTTTATGTGCCTGTGTGGTGGCACCCTCTTGGATAAATGCGAACACTGCCATGGCCACCGAATCGGCAGTTACCAATCCGAAGTGATCGTATGTACTAAACTGTACATTGGTAGCTCCGGGTATATCAGCACCTTTTACGGTACGGTCGGCGGTACTGTACACATTCAGTGTAGCCACCTCTCCTTTGACACCAGCAGGCTTGGGCATGGGGCGGCTTCCAATGTGGATGTAGTGGGCAACCCGTTGGCTACGCATACTATCGTTTAAATATGCATACGCAAGTGAGCCTCCGGCAGAATGGCCAACCAAATCAACTTGTGTGGTTCCTGTAGTGGCACAAATGCGTTGAATAAACGAATCAAGCCGATTAACCTCGGCATTGTTGCGAGACAATGTATTCCAATCGTACACATGCAAGCTTGTACGGCAGTATCCATTTTTCTCCAATTGTAAGGCCATTGCAGCGTAGTTGTCTCCTGCGCCCAACATGCCGTGTATCATAAGCACAGGCCTGTGTGTGCAAGGCTGTGCCTGAACTGTATAAGCAGCCGGCACCACAAAAACAAAAAACAGCAGCATGCAATAACGATACATCATACACATAAAAAATGGTCAATAAAATGAACTAAAGAAAGGAATGAAGCTACAATGATTTTCTGCTTTAAAGCTGATGCAGCTGCTTTGAATACTGTTTGGTCACTCAAAACAAGTTGTAATATAATTTTCTATGGCACAACATTTGTTTTAAATTCATTCATCTTCCTGTTGCTTATGCCTTATCTCGATTCGAATTCAACACCACTCACGGCTGCCACTGCGGCACACCTGTTGCGCAGGGCCACGGCAGGTCCACGCAAGTCAGAAATTACTGCGTTTACCGGCCTTACCGCCACCGAAGCATACGATACTTTGCTGTCCAATGTGCAGTACTATCCCGAGCCGGTCATTCACCTCGATAAAAATCATGCTACATTCGGGCAGGCACTCAACAGTGGTGCGCCGTTTGATGCTGATTCCAATTTTGGCCGTGTGCAATCGGTGCGGTTTTGGTGGCTCAGCCTCATGGCCAATCAAAGCAGGCCCCCCAGCCTGCTGGAAAAGCTGGCGCTGTTTTGGCAAAACCATTTTGTGGTGAGTTCGGAGGTAGTAACAGAGTACAGGTTTGTGTGGCGTTACCTCAATCTCATTCGTGACAATGCACTGGGTAACTTCCGCAGCTTTGTGAAGCAGGTGACCATTGACCCGGCCATGCTCGAATACCTCAATGGCAATCAAAACGTAAACGGTGCACCCAACGAAAACTATGCCCGTGAACTGCAAGAATTATTTACTGTAGGTGAAAAAGATTTTTATGGCAATGCCAACTACACAGAGCAAGATGTAAAAGAAGCAGCCCGTGTGCTTACCGGATGGCGACATTACAATTACTGGTGGAATGGCACTACGTCTATTTACAGTGCCTTTCAGCTCAACCGTCACGATACAGGCAATAAAACTTTCTCTGCCAAATACAACAACGCAGTTATCACCGGCAACAATACCACCAACGCTGGCAATGTTGAAGTAGATGCATTGATCAGCATGCTCCTGAATCATCCGGAAACACCCAAGTTTATTTGCCGCAAATTGTACCGCTGGTATGTCAACCCAAACGTGACGGAAGACGTTGAAAACAATGTGATTGTTCCACTGGCAAATTTTTTCAAAAGCCCGGGCAACAATTACCAGATAGAACCGGTGCTGCGCAAATTGCTCACCAGCGATATTTTTTTCGATATCAGCAATCGGGGTGCAATATTAAAATCGCCCATTGAGTTAATTATTGGTGCCTATCGGTTGTTCAACCTGCCGCCACCCAATGCTGCCACTGAGCCCGGCCCGGCAGAAAAATACCTCGGCAATGTGTGGTGGAATACTCTGAGTATGCAAATGCCAATTACGTCACAATCTTCTGTGTTTGGGTACGAGCCATACTACCTCGCTTCACGGTCGAAAGGTTGGTTGAGCTCAGCTACATTGGCCCTCCGCTATCAGTTTGCCGATACGTTGATTTGGCCATGGCTGCAGGTGACGCCATCTTACAAACTGGGCCTCGATTTAGTTGGATGGGCTACTTCGTTGCAGCCCAACTTTGGCAATGTGGCTGCATCGGCTGCTATTACCACCGAGCAAATACTGGCCAGTTTTTCTGAGCACTTGTTTGTGTTTCCGTTGAGCACTGCCCAGCAAAATTTTCTCATCGATACCATCATGATGCAGGGCATTCCCCGCAGCTCATGGATATTTGAATGGAACCGCTACCGGCAAACACCCGCCAACCTCGACAACTTCAATACTGTTCGTTGGCGCTTATCGCTGCTGATGCGCTACATGCTCCGCATGGCCGAATTTCAAATTAGCTAACCCGCACCACGCATTTGCATTTATGAAAAGAAGAATCTTTGTTCGTAACAGTGCTTTGGCTTCCGTAGCGCTGCCACTTCAACTCAATGGTTTTGGCATGACGGCCCACAGCGAAGCCAGCCATTTGGTGCAAGCGTTGGGTAATGTACCGGCGGCCAATGAAGACCATGTGCTGGTCATCATCAACATGGTGGGTGGCAATGATGGATTGAATACTGTGATACCTGTAGCGCAGTATTCGCAGTACTACAATTTGCGCAGCAACATTGCCATTCCTACCAACAAACTGCTGGCGCTGGAAGGCCAAACAGACATTGCCCTGCACCCGGCACTCTCGGGTATGCGGGATTTGTACAACGATGGATTGGTAAGTATTGTACATGCCGCAGGCTATCCCGATTCGAACCAGAGCCATGCCCGCAGCAGTGATATTTGGATGACAGGTGTAAGTGCCAATCAATACGCCAGCACGGGTTGGGCGGGCCGATACCTGGAGCAGCGTTTTACAGGTTATCCAACAGGATACCCCAGCGCCAACATGGAAGATCCGTTGGCTTTACAAATTGGGTACACCGCTACGCCAACCTTACAAGGCACAACACAATCTACAGGTGTTACCATCAACGATGCCAATGCTTTTTACCAACTGATTGGCGAAAGCAGCAATGTGGCCGGCGAAGATTTGCCCTGCTGCGATGCCGGCGATTTGGTAGCCTTTGTGCGGCGGCAGCAGGTGCTGGCCGTGGGCTATTCAGCCGAAATAAAACAAGCGGCAGATGCCGGTGCAAATCTGGCAACTTACCCCACACAAAACCGGCTGGCCGATCAATTAAAAATTGTATCCCGATTGATACATGGTGGTTTGAAAAGCAAAATTTATTTCGTGTCGATTGATGGGTTTGATACGCATTCGGGCCAAGCCGAAAGCAGCGATGTAACCACGGGCACACATGCCAACTTGCTGAAGCAATTGGGCGATGCAGTAAAAGCTTTTTACACCGATTTGCAAATGCAGGGCACCCAACAAAGAGTGCTGAGCATGACGTTTTCTGAGTTTGGCCGCAGGGCCAATTCCAACAGTTCGCTTGGCACCGATCATGGACAAGCAGCACCCATGTTTCTCATTGGGCAAGGCTTGCAGAAAAAGCAAATCGGTACCCCCTCAAACCTCGTCAGCGATTTGCTGCCGGTGAATCCGCAGCCATGGGAAACACAACGTGATTTGGCCATGCAAATTGATTTCAGAAGAGTGTACACTGATGTGCTCAACGATTGGCTGGGCAACGACCCCGGCGATACGGCGCAAATTTTGTATCAGCCTTTTGCTACCACCAGCATACTGAAACCAACCATTGAAACGATAGCCAACGGCAACTGGGCCGACCGCAGCACCTGGAGTGCCGGCCGCATGCCACTGGCTGGCGAAACGGTGATTGTAAATGCAGGGCACACCCTGCGCATTCCGCAATCGGTAAGCATTCACAAAATGGAAGTGCATGGCACACTCGATGTAAAACCCGGTGTACAACTCAACATTACGGGGCAATAAAAAACCATTCCGTGAAGAATGGTTTTTGAGAAAATAATGGCAGCAACGATTTACAAATACTTATCGCCTTTGTTGCGTTTTACTTCTGCCATATAATCTTTTATTTCCTGCTCCCTGTCTTTTTTGCAAATGAGCAGTACATCGTTGGTGTCTACAATTACAAAATCGTCGAGGCCCTGCAGCACCACCATTTTGCTATCGGGCACATGCACCATGTTGCGGGTAGCGTCTATCACCATTACGTTTTTACCCGTTACGGCATTGCCCAAATAATCTTTGTCCATGTTTTCGTAAGCGCTGTTCCAGGTACCCAAATCGCTCCAGCCAATGCTGGCCGGAATAATGTGTACGTTTTGTGCTTTTTCCATGATGCCATAGTCGATGGAAATATTGGTACACTGCGGATAGATGCGTACCAGTGCATCATGCTCTTGTTCTGTATCAAACAAATTGGCTTCCGCAGCAAACACTTCGTACATCTCTGGCAGATGTTTTTCAAACGCATGCAACACATCGGCGGCCTTCCACACAAATATGCCTGCGTTCCATAAAAAGTCGCCACTGGCCATAAAGGTTTTTGCCAGTTCCAGGTTGGGCTTTTCGGTAAAGGTTTTCACCTTAAACACGTTGTTCTCCACTGCCACCTGATCGTATTGAATGTAGCCGTAACCGGTGTTGGGGTATGTGGGATTGATGCCAAGTGTAACCAAGGCATTTCTTTCTTCTGCAAACTGCAAGGCCTGCTGTGCCAGGTCGGCAAAACCCTGCTGATCGAGCACCAAATGATCGCTGGGAGATACAATGAAGGAAGCATCAGGATTGCGCTGCATGAGTTTAAATGCCATGTATGCTACACAGGGGGCAGTGCTTTTGCGGCTGGGTTCTTTCAATATGTTGGCTTGTGGCAAATCGGGCAGTTGCTGTGCTACCAGCGGCGCATATTCTTCAAAAGTGATGATGAAAATATTTGCTGCAGGCACAAAGGCTGCAAAGCGGTTGTAGGTAGACTGCAACAAGGTTTGACCGGTGCCGAGTACATCCAAAAACTGCTTGGGCAATCGGTTGCGGCTCATGGGCCAAAAGCGGCTACCAATGCCGCCGGCCATAATGGCCACATATTGATGGTTATTCATGTGTTTGGTGATGATGCTTGGTTGGGTGTCATGAAGCTTTTAGTGTAGCCCCTCTTTTACGAGGTCGTGCAAATGTAGGATTCCCAGATATTGATTGTTGGCCGTTACTACCAAATGGGTAATGTCGTATTGGCGCAGCACATCGAGGGCTTGCATGGCCATGGTATCGGGCTCAATAGTTTTTGGTTGGCGGGTGCAAATGTCGGCTGCTTTTACACCGGCAATAGGCTGGCGACGTTCGAGCATGCGGCGCAAATCGCCATCGGTTATCACTCCAAACAAACTGCCGTCTTCATTTACCACAGCTGTAGCCCCTAATCGTTTGGCGGTCATTTCTATCACCGTTTCGGGTAGTGGCGTTTCGGGCCGTACCATGGGTACAGGGTTGTTGGCAATCAAATCGGACACCCGCAAAAACAGCTGTTTACCCAACGTGCCACCGGGGTGGAAACGGGCAAAATCTTCGCCGGTAAAATGATTTAAGTGCATGAGGCACACGGCCAGCGCATCGCCCATCACCATTTGTGCCGTGGTGCTGCTGGTGGGTGCCAGGTTGTTGGGGCAGGCTTCTTTTTCAACAGTGGTATTCAGCACCAAGTGCGAATGTTGAGCCAGAAAACTTTCCATATTGCCCACCATGCCAATCAGCGTATTGCCAAAGTTTTTGATAAGGGGCACCAGTACTTTTATTTCGGGGCTATTGCCGCTTTTGCTAATCAGCATTACCACATCGTGTGGAGTTATCATGCCCAAATCGCCGTGGATGGCATCGGCAGCATGCATGTACAGGCTGGGCGTACCCGTGCTATTGAGGGTGGCCACCATTTTTTGGGCAATAATGGCGCTTTTACCAATGCCGCTCACCACCAGTCGGCCACTGCTTTGGTGTATGGTTTGCACCACTTTTTCAAACTGAAGATTGATATACGCTGCCAGAGCCGAAATGCTATCAGCTTCTACCTGAATGGTTTGTAGTGCCAGCGCCTGAATATTGGGTTGTGCCATGCGGCGGCAAAGGTAGCTTTTTGATGGCTGCCATCCTGCGCTGTAGGGTGCTTTTTTGGTTTGAAAAGGCTTGATTTAAAAGGTTTTTCTTTAACATTTCCTGTGTGAAATGCCGCCTAAGAGCGTTGCTTAAAAAAGTAACTTCGCCATCCTTTTTTCAGCAGGTGTGGCTATTGCCAACTGCATTTTTTTACAACACACCCCATTTCTGGTCGTAAAAAACCACATCTCTGGCTGAATTAAAGTATCTTAAAGAAGTTCCGGGCAATTGTGCCAGGAAGCAAAATGGCATATCATGGCAAAAACTGTGGCGAAGAAATCAGCAGCAACCCCCAAAAAAACAACGGGCTCTGCCGTAACCAAAAAAGCATCGGCCAAAAAAACGGCTACCCAACATACCATCACGCCCATCTCCTCCTTTAGCCAGGAAGAACTGCTGGAAAAACTCAATTTCCATTTTGGTTTCGATGCCTTTAAAGGCAAGCAACTCGAAGCCATCAACAGCCTGCTCAGCGGCAAAGACACGTTCATTATTATGCCCACCGGCGGTGGCAAAAGCCTTTGCTACCAACTGCCAGCCATGATTTGTGAAGGCGTGGCCATTGTGGTAAGTCCGCTCATTGCCCTCATGAAAAACCAGGTAGACCTGGTGCGTGGCTACAGCGACAACGACAATATTGCCCACTTCCTCAACAGTACGCTGAATAAAACACAGCAGCGGGAAGTGAAAGACGACCTCACCAGCGGCCGTACCAAAATTTTATACGTAGCCCCAGAAACGCTGACCAAGCAAGACAACCTCGATTTTTTCCGCGACCTCAATATTTCGTTTTTTGCCGTGGACGAAGCCCACTGTATTTCGGAATGGGGCCACGACTTTAGACCTGAGTATCGCCGCCTGCGGGATATGATGGATGAGATTGATGAAAAAATTCCGGTGATTGCCCTTACGGCCACGGCTACGCCAAAAGTGCAAAGCGACATTGTAAAAAACCTGGGCCTGCGGGATCCAAACATTTACATTTCTTCTTTCAACCGTACCAACCTGTACTACGAAGTACAACCCAAGGTGAAGAAGGAACAAACGGTTCGCAACATTGTCAAGTTCATTTCGCAAAACAAAGGCAAGAGCGGCATTATCTATACCCTCAACCGCAAAACCACCGAAGAACTGGCCGAAGTATTGCAGGCCAACAACATAAAAGCGGTGGCCTACCACGCTGGTCTCGATTCGAAAATCCGTGCCGAACGACAGGATAAGTTTTTGAATGAAGATGTGCAGGTGATTGTAGCCACCATTGCCTTTGGCATGGGCATCGACAAGCCGGATATCCGTTTTGTCATTCACTTCAACATTCCCAAATCCATCGAAAACTATTATCAGGAAACGGGCCGTGCCGGCCGCGATGGCATGGAAGGCAAGTGCATTCTATACTACTCACACAGCGATGTGGCCAAGCTGGAACACCTGATGCGGGACAAGCCGCTGAGTGAGCGGGAAGTAGGTGCACAACTCATCAACGAAACAGTGGCATTTGCAGAAAGCAACGTGTGCCGCCGCAAAATTTTGCTGCACTATTTTGGCGAAGAAGCCAAACAGGAAAACTGTGGTCTCTGCGACAACTGCCTGCATCCGAAAGAATCCATCGACACCAAAGACGAAGTGATTAAAGTGATGAAAGTGGTGAAGGCGTTGGATGAACATTTCAATATTGATTATGTCATCAACATATTGCTGGGCAACCCCATACCGCAGGTGACCATGTTCCGCCACAACAACATTCCGGAGTTTGGCATTGGCAAAGACAAAGACGCTCATTTCTGGAACAGCCTCATTCGGCAAATGCTGCTGAGCACTTTGCTGCGCAAAGACATTGAAGAATATGGCCTGCTGAAGTTTACGGATAAAGGAAAGGCATTTATGAAAAAGCCAACCGAATTCCGTATTGTGCTCAACAACCAGTTTGAAGATGCCAACGAAGATGATGGCGAATACGATGGTGGCGACGGTGGCGGCACCGGTGCCGCCGCCGACGATAAGCTGTTTGAAATGCTGAAAGAACTGCGTCAGCGGGAAGCGAAAAAACGCAGCCTGCCACCGTTTGTGATCTTCCTCGAAAACAGCCTGCAAGACATGGCCACCATGTACCCCACCACGCTGGAAGAGCTCGAAAAAATGCAAGGGGTAAGCAAAGGCAAAGCCATCAAATTTGGTAAACCGTTTATTGAACTCATTGCCAACTACGTAGAAGAAAACGACATTACCAAGCCGGAAGACTTTGTGATGAAAAGCGTGGTGAACAAGAGCAGTAACAAGGTGTACATCATTCAAAACATTGATAAGAAAATACCACTGGAAACCATTGCCAAAAACAAGAGCCTTGGCCTGCACGAACTGCTGGAAGAAATGGAAACCATTGCTGCGAGTGGCACCCGCCTCAACCTCGATTACGCAATAGATGAAATGCTGGACGAATACGAGCAGGAAGAAGTGATTGAATACTTTAAAGGCTGCGAAACATCGTCCTTAGAAATAGCGCAAAAAGAACTCAGCGACCTGAGCCTCGATTGGGAACAGTTGAAAATTATGCGCATTAAGTTTTTGAGTGTGTACGGCAACTAAGCCTGCAGCATCAAAGCAACAGCCACGAAGCAAAACCGGCAACATCACGCAAGTGTATTGCTGCAATTTGCTTCGTGGCTTTTTAATGTGCTCAATCTTTTTCCTCTTATAGCCTCCTAAACAAAGGAAAAAACAAAGCCCGAAGGTGTGGAATATCAAAACCTTTGCTCATTCAATCATTTCACCCCTTCGGGGTTCAGCCATCAACAAAGAACAACTTCTTGCTACATTCATCACACCCCTTCGGGGTTACATATCATCGAGTAAAAGCAATTAGTTGTTGTATGATGTGTTTCCCATTATGAAACCAAAATGGCATTACAAGAATATCTATTCACTACACATCAAAATCCACTTCTACTTCGGCACTACGCGGATGGCTTTGGCAGGTAAGAATATAGCCAGCAGCAATTTCATCGGGCTCCAGGCCATACACCACATCCATGTCTACTTCACCTTTCACCAATTTGGCTTTACAAGTGCAGCATACACCGCCTTTGCAAGCATAGGGCAGGTCAGCACCTTGAAGCAGGGCCGCATCCAGTATGCTGTTGCCCATGTATTCCAATTCGAAAGATGAGTGAACGCCGTCAATACGCAGCTGCACTTTGCTCATAGGTTGTTTGTGCTGCGCCGCCGCATCATTTCTATGAATAGGCTTGTGCGATGCTGCAGAACTAAACAACTCCACATGTATTTTTTCAGTTGCCAAGCCGGCACGTATCAGCGTGTCTTTGGCATCCAGCGTCATTTGCTGCGGGCCACACAAAAAGCAGGCATCTACTTTTGTTACATCAATCAATTGAGTAGCCAGCGTTTCACATTTGGCTGCATCAATACGTCCATGATGTATATCGGCATCGGTTCTTTCGCGGCTCAGCACATGTATCAACCGGAAGCGTTCGATGTATTTATCCTTCAATGCTTCCAGGGCTTCTTTAAACATGATGCTGCTGCGGTTGCGGTTGCCATACACCAATGTAAAAAGGCTGTTGGGTTCGGTTCGCAGTGTAGTGCTGATGATGCTGAGAATGGGCGTGATGCCACTACCCGCAGCAATGGCGAGGTAATGTTTTTGTTGCGCTGGTTGCAATGGCGTAAAAAACTTGCCGATGGGTGGCATTACCTCCAACTGCATGCCCGGTTTAAGTTCGGTATTGGCCCAGGTAGAAAACACACCGCCTTCCACTTTTTTAATGCCGATTTGCCAGGCTTCATCCAGCGGGCTGCTACACAGGCTATAGTTGCGCCGCACTTCCTGCCCGTTGATGTTGGCTTTTATGGTAAGGTATTGACCCTGCGTAAATGCAAAAACGTTACGCAAATCTTGTGGTACATCAAAACTTACCACAACGGCATTGTTCGTTTCTGGTGTTACGCTTTTTACAGTGAGGGTATAAAAATGTTGTGCCATATCGCTACAGTATCTGCTTTGTTATTGTTCTAATCCTTTCAACAGCATCATTACCAAATCGTCGGCTATTTGTTTGCTGCTGATGGCTTTTTTGCTGCGCTGCCAATACTCAATACTTCGTACTGCCGAAAGTATGGTGAGCACTGCCACATGTGGATGCACGGGTTTGAACTTGCCCGCATCAATGCCTTGCTGAATGATGGCAGCCAATCGGTTTTCGTATTGCTTGCGTTGGTTAAGAAAGTTGGTGAGCCAGGGTTCTTTCAAATGTTTCCAGTCGCGGTTGCTTACATATACATCATTGTATTTGGTGAGCAGCATGTGTATATGAAACCGGATGATGGCTTCCATTTTGCGGCTGGAACAGCTATCGTCGGCCTCCAGTTGCAGCAGATGTGCATTAAAATCGTTGGCTACGCTAAAGCAAATTTCCCGGAGGAGTTCTTCTTTACTACTAATATGGTTGTACAAGCTGGCGGCTTCCATGCCGGTTTGCTCGGCCAGCTGCCGCATGGTGGTGGCATTAAAGCCGTTGGTTTTAAACAAGCCCGCAGCCTGCTCCAGTATTTGGTGGCGGCGGTTGGGGCTGGTAGTTAGTTTGGGGCGAGCCATAGCAATCGATTGGCACAAAACTAACGCTTGTTAGTTAATGAAATAGAAGGCGGTAAAACGATGGCTGAGGTACGATGTAAAAGTTTGCTCCCGATAGCTATCGGGATTGTAGTTAGCCGGAAAATCCTTGTCCCAAAAAATAGTTGGTGGTGGTTGCGGCCAATAATCCTTGAATCTGTGGCTATTCATTATTTCGCACCGCAGGGCCTTGATGTACATGACTTCATCTTTCTATTCCACGGGCTGCACATGTGGCTACAAATATCTCGCCCCGCAGGGGCGGTGAAGAGGGTAGCAGCGAAGGGGTTGAAACCGTGGCAATGGAAGAAAAGCAAGGCACTGATCAGCATCCCCCGGCTTCCTTATTCTTTATTTATGATTCGATATTACTTATTCCTATACCTTCTTTCCCATTCGTTTTTATCAAATTGTCTCATTTTACCCAGCATTGCAGTTTCGAAGGCCCGCCACTCAGCAAGCTATTTTGCCGCTGCTCCAAAGTGGTGAAAATAATCTTCAAACAGCAAAATGACCTTAACCAGCTATTTATCAATACGTTGAGGTTCCTAACCAATACCTCAGGCTGCCATGTACTAAAAA
>JADLHL010000134.1 GCA_020848815.1 Chitinophagaceae bacterium
GGTATTGTAGACTGGCGTAAAAAGAAGAAAGGTGTTGTAGAAACCGCTGAAGAAGAAGATTTGGGTAAAGGCAATTTGTTTGCCACAGGGCTTGTAGCAGGTGGTGCATTGGCAGGTGTTATCATTGCCTTTATGAGTGCACCCGATAGCATGAAAAATTTCATTAGCAGTGTCAATCTTGAACATGGCATCACCAATATCCTTGGCGAAAATGGCTACTTCTTGCTTGGCGTGTTGTGTTTTGTGGGGATGGGCTTTATGCTCTACCGTATAGGCATGAGCAAGTCAGAATCTTTAAAGGAATGATGGTAGATAAATGAGTGAATAAGTCAATCAGTCAATAGTAAATGGGTGAATGTGTCGCTTGATGCATTCACCCATTTTTTTCATCATCCCCGATTCCCGTCGGGGATATACTTGTATTACGAATACAGTCGCTATTTTGAATTGAAAAAATGACAGATAAAATCTGTCTACTACTGAATCCTCGTCAGGAGAAGAGGACTATAAAAAGCATTATTCTTTCCAGTGGATATAACTCAACGCCAATACCGGTAAGCCGAGCAGCACCAGTGGCCACACGAGCCACTGCAATGTAGTGACATATAACACTGCTGCGCCTACCAAGAGTGCCAGTGGATACAACCCAAACAAGATGCTCAGCAAAATGCTGTCGTAATGCACGTTGGATTTATTGACCTTATGCACAAATGCAATAAGCGGTAGATACAATGGTGCATGCAACACAGCACCGAGCATGGCCGGCAAAAACAACAACACTCGTTTCCACAATGCTGGTGGCTGATGTACAAATGGTACTTCGCTGCACAAATGCAGCAGTTGTTGTTCTGTTTGCTGATTGATTTGCGCCATGCAGGTAGCACTCTGCAGGTCGTTGGCAATTTCGCTGCCAAACACATTTCCCAATCGGATATCGATGGTTTTGCCAATGCGGTTGAAACTGGAATACTCCAGCCATACGGGTAGCACTTTTGCAGGAATACCTTGTTGCCAGCAGGCTTGTAAAATTCTGGGTGCCCCTTTTTTCAGCGGTAGTTGCAGGGTGGTTTGGTTTTCGCAAAAGCCTTCTACAAAAATGAGGAGAATGCCATTGTTACGAAGTACTTCCACGCTTTTCAAAAAGGTCTCTTCATTCAGGCTTAGCATGTGTTTACCATCGCGGATGCGGTATATAGGAATCATGTTGAGCAGGTGCAACATTTTTCTTACCCAGGCCTTTTTAAATACATCGCCCCGGGTAATGAAATGCACAGGATGCTTCATATAAGCACCCAACAAAATGGCATCTAAAAATGAGTTGGGATGATTAACGGCCAATAGCAAGGGGCCGGGTGTTTGCAATTGCGCAGCATGTAAAATACGGGTGCGCCTCGCCGCAAAAGGCATTGCCAGTCTCACCATCACTTTTACAAAAATATAGAGCATTAAACCTAAGGTAAGGCAAAACACGATTGTACCTCAAAACAGAGGGCCCCGCAAAAGCGGGGCCCGGTAAAGAGACAAGCAATCGAAAAGTCGTTTAGTTCTGGTCGTTGTGCAACACTGGTGCTGCAGCCAATATTTCTGCCGTTACACCAGATGCATATTTTTCAAAGTTTTGTACAAAGTCGTGGGCCAGTGCAGCAGCCCGCTGATCGTATGCAGCAGCATCGGGCCAGTTTTTGCGAGGGTTCAGCACTTCGGATGGTACGCCGGGGCAATGCATGGGTACCTGCAGTCGGAAGTAGGGCAGTAGCTCATATTTCAGGTCGTCGAGTTCGCCATTCAGCGCAGCCGTAATCATGGCACGGGTGTAGCTCAGTTTAATGCGGCTGCCGGTACCGTAAGCACCACCTATCCAGCCTGTATTGATGAGCCACACATTCACATCGTGTTGCTGCAATTTTTCGCCCAGCATTTGTGCATACTTGCCAGGATGCAGTGGCAAAAACGGTGCGCCAAAGCAGGCACTGAAGGTACTCTTGGGCTCGGTTACACCGGCTTCGGTACCAGCCACTCTTGCTGTGTAGCCACTGATGAAATGGTACATGGCTTGCTCACGGGTAAGACGGCTGATGGGCGGCAACACACCGTTGGCATCGCAGGTGAGGAAGAAAATATTGCGAGGAATACCTGCTACTGCCGGCGACTTGGCGTTGCTGATAAACTGTAACGGATAACTGACACGTGTATTTTCCGTAATGTCTTTGGCGGCAAAATCTACTTCGTTGGTGCCGGGGGCAAACACAATATTTTCCAGCAAGGCGCCGGGCTTAATGGCCGCAAAAATTTCAGGTTCTTTTTCGGCAGTCAGGTCAATGCATTTGGCATAGCAACCGCCTTCAAAGTTGAACACGCCATCTTTGGTCCAGCCATGTTCATCATCGCCAATCAACTGGCGGTTGGGGTCGGCACTCAGCGTGGTTTTGCCGGTACCGCTCAGGCCAAAAAACACGGCGGTATCGCCCAGTCGACCTACGTTGGCCGAGCAGTGCATGCTCAGCACTTGCTGCTGCTGGGGCAGTATATAATTCAGGATGGTGAAAATCCCTTTCTTCATTTCTCCGGTATAGCCGGTGCCGCCAATCAAAATCATTTTGTGGGTAAATGAAATGATGGCGAAATGCGGACTTCTGGTACCATCCAGCTTTGGCTCGGCTTCAAAGCCGGGGGCTTGCATGATGATCCAATCGGGCTCAAATGTTTTGAGCTCCTCCTGCGTAGGCCGCATAAACATGTTGTAGGCAAACAGGTTGCTCCAGGCATGTTCGTTAATCACCCGAATGTTGAGCCGAAAACGGTCGTCGGCACATACGTATCCATCTCGTACCCAAAGCGCTTGTTGCTCACTCATGTAGCCGGCCATTTTTTGGCGCAGCTGCAAAAAGTACTGCTCATCAATGGGCATGTTGAAGTTGTTCCAGTGAACGGTGTTGGCCGTGATGGCATCCTTCACAATAAACTTATCCTGCGGACTACGACCGGTAAACTTTCCGGTGCGGATGCAGAGTGCTCCGCTAGAATTCAGCTCACCCTGACCTTGGAGCAAGGTTTGCTCGGTAAGGGTTTCCGGGCTAAGCTGGTAGTAAATCTGCTCGGTGCGGATACCGAGGTGTTTCAGGGAAATAATGTTATGGGCAATGGTTTGTTCCATAGCAAAAGCAAGCAATCGTTGAGGGGCAAATGTAGAAGGGCTGTACAATCGCTTTGAATTATTTGCCCCTCAAAATTGAATAACCGCATAACGATTTTGAATATCCATTGATGGATTTCCAAATTTTCTTAGAAATGGGTTAGACGCTTCTGAAATTTATTACGCAATCGTTTGCGGACATAGAAAGTTTTCGGGGTGTACGAAGTACACACCCTGTAAGCTGCGGTCTTCAGCTTATCTATCGATCAGGTTTTGTAAAAAGTAAGAAGTAATGAGGAGAATAACCAGCAGAATACTGCCAAACATGGTGAGCATTTTGCCGATGCGGATACGGCTTTCATGCCTGGCCTGTTGGCCTTTGTACCAAACCACCACTCCAGCCACCAGCATGAGTATGGCAGGTAGCAACATTAGTTGCAGTAATGCTGCCAATGCATGTCCGCTATCAGGAATCCTGTCCATTAGCCACCTGCTTTTTTGGTTTGGGTGTAGCCGTTTTTCAGCAGCCATTGCAGCACTTTCTCCCGATGGTCGCCTTGTACCAGTATTTCGCCATCTTTTACACTGCCGCCGGTACCGCAGGCTTGCTTAAGTTGCTTGCCCAGTTGTTCCAGATCTGACTCGGGGCCTGCAAAGCCGGCTACAATGGTGACGGCTTTGCCCCCGCGGTGTTTGGTTTCAAACCAAATGCGCAGGCGTTGTTGTGCAGCAGGCAGCAATGCCGTTGGTGTTTCATCCTCCACGGGTTTAAAATTGGGGTCGGTGCTATATACAAGGCCGCCCAAATCGGAAAGACTGTTGAGTTTCTTTTTTTGTGCCATTGAAAAAGAGGATAATTACCACAGAGATAAAGGAGTACAAACAAGAGGTGCACAGTGTTTGAATGTTGAATGAATATCCCGGCCTTCAGCTTTTCGCTTTCCGCCTTTTGCCATCAGCCATTTCTAATCTGCGCTTTCAAACTCAGGTCCAGACTTTTGGCCTGGTGAATGAGTGCTCCGGTGCTCACATAATCTACACCCGTTGCAGCATAAGATTCTATGTTGTCGAGGGTAATGCCGCCGCTGGCTTCTGTTTCAAAATCATCGCCCAGTATTTGCAGTGCGGTTATTATATCTGCGGGTTGAAAATTATCGACCATAACCCGAAACACTTTACCACGGCCTACTTTGGCTACCAGTGCCACATCTTCCAGTGTTCGGGTTTCCACTTCTATTTTCATGCCTGGCTTGTGTTCGTTTACATAAGTCCATGCCCGTTCTATGGCTGCTTCAATACCACCTGCATAATCAATGTGGTTGTCTTTCAGCATAATCATATCGTACAAGCCAAAGCGGTGGTTGACGGCGCCGCCAATGCGAACGGCTTCTTTTTCGAGCAGGCGAAAATTGGGCGTGGTTTTGCGGGTGTCGAGAATGCGGGTTTTATAGCCCTGCAGTTTTTTTACATACTGCTCTGTAAGCGTAGCAATCCCGCTCATGCGTTGCATACAATTGAGTACCAGTCTTTCGCAGCTGAGGATGGTATGAATGGAGGCTTCCACCGCAAATGCCGTTTCGCCAAATTGCATGTGTTGGCCATCTTGCTTGTGCTGATGAAAATGTACATCGGGTTCTACCAGCCGGAATATTTTTTCAGCCACTTGTACACCCGCCAGTACGCCTTGCTGTTTGATGCGCAGCACGGCTCTTCCTTTTTGCGCAGCGGGTATGCACGATAGGGTGCTGTGGTCGCCATCGCCTATGTCTTCGGCCAATGCTTCCCGCACCAGGTGAGCCAGTTTCTGATCAAATTCAATACTCGTCATAGCCAACATTTGTAGGGGCCAAAGGTAGTTGTATGTACCAAAGCAAAACAGGCAATACTTGCGTATTACCTGTTTGCTCTGATGGATGGATGCCGTAATGAATACGGCTCCAGGCCGCGTCTAAATTACTTGGTATTGGCTACCAATTGCAATTCGATGATGAAATCATCGTAGATCGCTTTGTCGCCAATGCTTTCGAAGAAGCTCTTAGAACCATAACGGATGTCGAATTGGGTACGGTCAACAGTGATGGTAGCAGTAGCCTTCAGGCTCTTGCCCTCCATGATGATGGCAGCAGGAAACTCGATAGGCTTGGTGATGCCTTTGATGGTGAGGTTACCTTTTACAGTGTAGCTACCGGCCTGGCTGGCAGGCGTTACAGAAGTAATTACGAAAGTGGCAGTCTTGTGCTTGTCAACGCTAAAGAAGTCGTCGCTTTTCAGGTGGCCGAGCAGCTTGCCATTCATGTTGGCATCTTTAATGTCCACCACGTTCATCGTTGTCATGTCGATGGTGAAAGAACCTGCTACCAGTTTGTCGTTGGCTACGGTGATGTCGCCACCGCTCAGCTTCACGGTACCGTCGTGCTTACCGGTTACTTTTTCTGCCTTCCACACCAGGTTGCTCTGGGCAGTGTTTACGGCATATTTACCGTTGGTGGCTTTACCGCCGCCGGCAAAGGCTACAGAACTGATGGCCAACATAGCGAAGGCTGCGAAGGTTGCTTTGATTTGTTTCATTTTTTTAGTGTTGTATGGTTTGAATGATTGGTTGTATTTTCAAATACATGTACATACATGTATTGAGTGCAAAACTGTGATGTTTGTACATACAAACCAAATTTCTCTTTGTGAAAATTTCGATAACAGTTTTTGGGGCGAGGGTTTTCGCACAGCGGGTTATTTGCCTCAGGCAAATGAGTGTATGTTTTCGCACAGAGGGCACGGAGCTATCAGAGGTTTTGCTTTCGGCTTTCGGCTTTCGGCCTTTAGCGTTTGCGGTATTGTTTCGCACAGAGGGCACAGAGAGCTCAGAGGATTTTAATTCCATCAGTGAAAATCCTTTGCTCACCTGTGCAAATCCGCGTCCCAGTATTTCGCACAGTGCTTTTGGCCTTCGGCCTTCAGCGTTTGAGTTGTTAGCACAGAGGCCAAGGAGAGCACAGAGGAGTTGAAGAATCTGATTAAATCTGTGTAAATCCGTTATACATCAGTCCAAATCCGCGTCCTATTATTCCGCAATACAAAAATTCGTGTCATTCGTGCCGATTCGAAAAATCCGTGCTACTCATTCGGTTGTTCAAAATCATGTTTTTACCCCAACCAATTGAGGTAAATTCGCACGGCTTAAGCAGCGCCGGACGCTGGCATAGCATTTATTACAACCAAACAAGCAATCGATATCTCATGAACAAAACCATGCTCGTAATTATGGACGGATGGGGCCTGGGCCAGGTGCCCACCAGCGACGCCCTCCGTGCCGCCAATACCCCTTTTGTCGACAGTTTATACAGCCAATATCCCAACACGACGCTCATTACCTGCGGCGAAGCCGTGGGCCTGCCCGAAGGGCAAATGGGCAACAGCGAAGTGGGCCACCTGAACCTGGGGGCCGGCCGCATTGTGTATCAGGAATTGCAACGCATCAACGTGGCCATTCGCAGTGGCGAGTTTCAGCAAAATGCAGTGTTGCTCAACAGCATCCGCTTTGCCAAAGCAAACAACAAGCCGCTCCACCTCGTAGGCCTGGTGAGTGATGGCGGAGTGCACAGCCACATCAACCATGTAAAAGCCATTGTAAGCCTGTGCCAGGCAGAAGGCTTGTCGAATGTATTCATCCATGCCTTTACCGATGGCCGCGATTGTGACCCTAAAAGCGGACTGGGTTTCATTAAAGATTTGCAACAGCACCTCGATGCTACTGTAGGTAAAATTGCTACGGTTGACGGCCGCTATTATGCCATGGACCGCGACAAACGCTGGGAGCGGGTGAAGCTGGCCTACGATGCCATGGTAAAAGGTGAAGGCCCAACCGCTACCAGTGCTATTGCTGCCGTAGAAGCAGCGTATGCAGCTGATGTAACCGATGAATTCATTAAGCCAACGGTGATGGTGGATGCCGACGGAAAGCCAGTTGCCAGCATTCAAGAAGGCGATGCCGTGCTGGTGTTCAACTTCCGTACCGACCGCTGCCGCGAAATCACCGAAGTGCTGACGCAGCAAGACTTCCCCGACTTTGGTATGCACAAGCTGCAACTGCATTACACCACCATGACCGAATACAACAAAAACTGGACAGGTGTAAACGTGGTGTTTGAAACCGATAACCTCAACAATACGTTGGGAGAAGTGATTGCCGCTAACGGACTGAAGCAAATCCGCATGGCGGAAACCGAAAAATATCCGCATGTAACCTTCTTCTTCAGCGGTGGCCGCGAAGCTACTTTTGAAGGCGAAAAGCGGTTGATTGTACAAAGCCCCAAAGTGGCCACTTACGATTTGCAGCCAGAAATGAGTGCCAATGAAGTGACCGCTTTGCTGCTGCCCGAAATTGAAACTGAAGAGTCGGCATTTATCTGCCTCAACTTTGCGAATGCTGATATGGTGGGCCATACCGGTGTATGGGAAGCCGCCATCAAAGCCGCCGAAACAGTAGACAATTGTGTTCGTCAGGTGGTAACTACGGGCTTGGCGCATGGTTATACCATTTTCCTCACAGCCGACCATGGCAACAGCGATTACCTGGTGAATGAAGATGGCAGCCCCAACACGGCGCATACCCTCAATCCGGTGCCGCTGTTTGTGATTAGCAATACCTGGAAGGGCACTGTGAAGCCCGGCAAACTGGGCGATATTGCTCCGAGCATTTTAACAGTGATGGGCCTGCCCATTCCGAAGGAAATGACGGGTGAGGTGTTGGTGTCGTAATAGTATTTAAACGAAATAAAAACGGCAATCTCAAACCTTTGAGATTGCCGTTTTTATTTATTACTTCCGATGCTGATAGCCTTAGTTTGGGACAATAGCCCACGGTTTCAACCGTGGGTTTTAGTAAAAAAATGTAAATAGCCCACGGTTTTAACCGTGGGAAATGAGCAAGTGAATGCGAACGCAAACCGTTTCAACGGTTTTTCATTTTGATTGGAAAATGATTTGAAACCATAGGTGATTCATTCAAGAGCAATGGGTGAGGAAAATGGTTAAAACCATTGTCAGCGTTTTATTGCAACCTTATTTCCCACGGTTAAAACCGTGGGCTATGTAAATGCGGGTTGAAACCTTATAACCCACGATTAAAAAGGTGGGCTGTGGAAATGGGAAAAATAATTAGCCCACGGTTTCAATCAACATGGATTCCATCAACAAAGGCAGATCGGAAAATGGTTAAAACCATTGCCAGCGTTTGGCTGCGGCCTTGTATCCCACGATTGAAACCGTGGGCTGTGTGAATGTAGAATACAATTAAACCATTGTAAAAACCGTGGGCTATGAAATTGGGAAAAACAATCAGCCCACGGTTTCAACCGTGGGAAATGGGTGTAAGAGAAGGTATGCAAACCGTTTCAACGGTTTGATTATCTTGATTATGTTTAAAAGTATAACCATGTCACACTCGTACAATAAAATATGGATTCATGCCATCTGGGCTACCAAAGAAAGAATGCCATTGATTCATGCGAACGTTGAAAATCAAATTCATCAATTTATTGCTAGTCAATTAAGCGAACTAGGTTGTTCTGTAAGTATCATCAATGGCATGCCCGATCATTTGCATTGTTTGTTTTTGCTGTCTCCGCAAAAATCCATCGCAGAAGTAATGAAACAGATAAAGGGCAGCAGTTCACATTTTATCAATCAACACAATTTGACGGAAGAAAAATTTGCGTGGCAAACAGGATATGCCGCTTATTCCGTTTCAGCATCGGTAGTGGAGAAAGTTGTTGAGTACATCCGAAATCAAAAAACGCACCATCAAAAGAAAACTTTTTCGCAAGAGTATGAGGAGTTTCTTCTTGCTTACGGCTTAGACAAGCATCATTAGACAACCATCATAGTATTAACCGGGTTGATTTTAATTGAAAAGGAAAAAACACAGCATTGCATAAATCATTTGATTGAAAGTACAATAGTCAAGTATTGCTTGGTGTATTATCTCGCTATTTTGAATTGACAAAGTTTTGCTTCACAAGCATTAACTTGTAGCAAAATGTGATTTATGTTGATGCACAACTATAAAGCGGGTAGGGTTTTATCATATTTGCTTTTCGTTTTTTTGTTGTTAAATCATATTTGTTGCAACAACACCAGGTACCAACCTGCCTTTACCGTTCAGAACGATGATTTGCCTCAGCAATTACAGCCACTCTTGGATCGCATTGTGCAGAATGGAGAAGTCTATTCTGAGAGCAGAGCATGCCGAGGGGATGGAAGCATTATTTATCCGGCACAAAAGCTCTTTTCTGAATTTAATCGAACAGTATTAATGGACACCATCTTACTCAAGAAGTTGTCAATGAGTGTTCATCCCGTTGTGAGAGGCTTCGCATTGGTAACGTTGATGAATATGCCGGGTGTAGATAAGCTATCCATTATAAAACAACACATACACGATACCGCTATTGTTTCAAATGGTGAGACAGGTGAAAAGCAAACCATTCTGTCTTTGCTGTTAGAAAATTCATCTGCATGGGCAAATGTTCAGGAAAAAAGAGCCGCAGAGAAAATAGTGTTGCAGGAGGCTCCATATGAAAGAGCGGCATACATTCTTGTTAGTTCAGACAGGCAGTTAGATACTTTTCCCGGCTGTTATAAACAGATAAAAAAGATGGCCGAATACCTTTTGGTACAACCATACTCAGCAAAAGCAATTGACTGGTTTTACGGAATAAAAGCTGTAAATCGTTTGGCAATGTATCAACGAAAAGAAGATGTGGAATTGATTAAGCAACTTCTGTTGGAGGAGCATCATGATAGAAATCCAATTGATGTTTTGCCGCTTTTTATTTTAAAAAATTATCCCAACCCTGCATATGATACCCTTTATATGGGAAATGGTATTTATCCATCTTTTTTAATGAGATATATAAATTCAACGTACAGTCGGGGTCGGGCGTATCTCGATGATTCAGTTTGGGAGCTAATAGAACTCTTAGTGGCCAAAAAAAGCGAAACAAGCAGCGCAATGATAGAGAAGATGTTTATCAAATCTCCATATGTATTTTGGGGTTATGGCGGTAAAATGGAATTAGAAAAGCAGGAAGAGAAGTTTTATAAACAATTAGCAGTTTTGATACGTAAATACGAATGTGACTTTTATAATCCGATAGTTCAAAAATCAGCAAAGTGGTATAAACAATTGAAGGATGAAGAAGCAGCAGAAGCTGAATTGGCAAAACGATCGGTTGAAATAGTGGTGGAGCCCGTTGCTTTGCCAGAACCCCAATTTCCTCCAGCACCTCCAAAAGGCTACACTTTAATGAATTGGTGGGAGTAGCCCGTAAGAACCCCAAACAACAATGAAATTCTTTTACATAAGAAAAGCGCTACAGCAATATGTTGTAGCGCTTTTCTTATCAGTAGAAAAGATTAAACCGTTTCCACTTTTTCAATCGTCATCAATTCGTCAAACGATACGTTAACGAGGCGGAGCAATTTATCTTCGAGTAGTTGGGCCATGGTGTCCATGTACACAATTACATCTTCCCGCTGGTTGCGGCTTAGCCAGCGAAAACCACCGGGCAGGGCTTGCAACACTTCTTTGTCTTCGAGGTATTCAATGTTGTGAATATCGCTGGGGGTGAGGCCAATTTGCTGCAGCTTGCTGATGAGCAGGCCCACAGGCGCATCGGTTACGCCGCAATATTCTTCGGCCAGTTCTGTCCACTCACCATCGCGGCTGCGGGCAAAGTGCATGATTTCTTTTTCATCGAGGCGGGTGATGGTTTGCAACAGGTTGCCGCAGTTGCAACTGCCATGATGGCCCCACGCATATTTGGTGTCGGGCTGGCGCAGCCGGCGGGCGGTTTCGCGAAGGGCGTCGATGAGGGCAAGATTTGGATGAGCCATACAAACAGAATTTGAGGATATACAATTTGCAAAAAGAATTGGTTTGAAAATAATTCCTAACAAAATAGCATTGCTTGCTTTGTGGAAGAAAGGCATGGCAAACAATTGGTTTTTTGGTACAAGGGTTGCAAAATAGAATGCCCGAAAAAACGTTTACCGTTTCATGCTGTTTCGAATTGTTTTCATGCTGTTTTTTCCAGTGGCGTTGGCTGCCCAACCCATCACAGGGGTTTGGCGGGGCAAAGTGCAAAAAGGTCGTACGCCATTTACCACTACCTACAAGCTGGAAGTAAAAGTGGTGCGGCAGGGCGATAGCCTGACGGGCACCTCGTACTATTATGCCAATGCGCAGCATTATTACCGCTATGCCATCAAAGGATATCTGGACCCACAGGATGCGAGCCTGCACTGGTGGGATGATGTGCTGTTGGAATCGAAGGGGCCCAAAACAAGTTTTAGTGCAGTGAACCAACAGCCGCTGGCCATGCAAACCGATTTTAATTGTCCGGGGGCTGGTATAATGAAACTGGATGGGGTGGCCGAAACCAAAAACGGTGACGGACTGGAAGTGCATTTGGATAAAATGGAAGAACCCTTGTTTGCAGATGGCTGGGATGAACTGCTGGCCAACTGGTGGTATGGTGGCGCTGATCCAGATTTGATAGCCGCTGCTGATACAGAGCAACGCCAACCGAAAGCAACACTCCCATCGCCAGCTGAACCAGTAATCGTTCAAACCAAACCCGCTCCACAACCACAACCACAACCACAACCACAACCTCGACCTCAATCTCGACCTCAACCTGCACCAAAACCGCAACCCGCCCCGCCGGTAGTGGTAGCCACTCCTCCGGTGGCAGAAAAGCCCCAGCCACCAACACCTGTGGTAGTGGCGCCGCCGGTTGTACAAACCATTCAGCAAAAGTTTGACAGCCGACAGCGGGTGGTGCAAATCACCTTGCCCTTAGCCGGCGATAGTGTGGAGTTGCAATTTTTCGACAATGCCGAAATTGATGGCGATAGTATTTCATTGTTTTTGAATGGCCGCTTATTGTTTGAGCATGTGCGGTTGAGTGCACTGCCTTTTGTAATAAAACTTGCCGTGCAAGATGTACCTGCCGATGCGGAGCTGAGCATGGTAGCCGAAAACCTCGGTGCTATTCCGCCGAACACCTCTTTTATGATGGCCTACATCAACGGGCAACGCTACACTGCCCGGCTGGAAAGCACGGAGAAAACCACCGCGGTCATCAGGTTTAGAAAAGAGTAATATCGGAATGCTTTAATATCATCAGCAACGAATGATGCCACAGTACATTAATGATAAAAAAGCCACACTGTAGGCAGTGTGGCTTTTGCATGTTTAGGTTCATGGTATCAATTGATCTTGTAAAAATTTTTGCTTTGAACAATGTTGCTGGAAGTGGTTCTTAACACGTAAGAGCCTGTTGGTAATGCCGATGTATTGAGGGGATGGAAATTATATCCTTTTTGTAAAGTCAATCGAATAGTTTGTTTGATTTGCCCGTATAAATCGAGGATGGCGATTTCTACCTGTTCATTCGGTTTGCCACTGTACAATACAATATTCAGTACATTTTTTACCGGATTGGGATAGAGTTTAATGAGCCACACTTTGCTTGAATCAACGGGTATCAATCTTGGTTTTACTTCAATACTGTCACACACTTGATTGATACAACCTTTCGCTGTTTTGATACTCAGACAAACTTTAAACTTTCCGCCATATACCGGGTATTCCACTTCTGGCCGAACAATATTTCCCATCTGAATTCTACCATTGCCAAAATTCCAGACTCTTTCAATAATGCTATCGCCAAGAATACCAGAAAATGATTTTTCACTATTGAATCGAACCTTCCCGTTGTTGGTAGCTTCTTTGGTGAAGATGGCTTTGCATTTTCCCGAATCACTCAATACCGGAATTTCTACAATCCGACAGATTTTAGACTCACAACCTTTTTGTGTTACAATGGTCAGGCACACTTCATACCTGCCCCCTTTGGTGTAGGTGTAAATGGGCTCAATGTTATTGCCGTCTAATTTATCTCCGTTACCAAATTGCCAGATGCGTTTTACAATCACATCGTTCGGTACGGCTATTGAGGCATGGCTACTAAACTTCACAGCTGTACTCCCAAAGTTTGAGGTAGGTGTTTTATAAAATTCGAATGTGGCCTTGCATGCTGTAGGAGGAGCAATGATGGTTAATCCCATACAGGTTTCACTCACACAACCTTTGGCCGTAACAATTTTCAGACACACGGTATAGGTACCAGGTTGGGTATATTCTTTGCGTACTGTTTTATCAGTAGTGGTTTTGCCAGTGCCGTCGCCAAAGGTCCACACACGTTGCACAATTTCGTCGCCTGCTGCTACCATGCTGGTGCTGCTATTGAACTCCCATTTAAGGCGGCTGCTATCTAGCTGAAGCCTGGTGAATTGGGCCTTGCATGTTTCATTAAAAGGTCTGCAGATTTCAAACCTTACTTCTACCACTTTACTTGCCGGCACTTCGACTATTTTCTCCAACCATTTGCCATCGCAATTGAGGATTTTAAGTTTTACAACAGTGATATCACTATTGCTGCAAGCAAGTGTATCTATGAAGTACCCGTTGGGGTTCGACATTACAGAGTCACCGGTGACACATACATTGGGGTTGGTATTTGTTTTTACAGTGCTGATGTAAATCCATTTGCCGGGCGCCACCTGTCCGTTTGAGTAAACTACTGTGCCCTTTACAATAATCGCATTTGCTAGTGCAGACATGCCGAACAGAAGAACGGCAGCAATTAATAAAAGGTTTTTCATAGCTAAGTGTTGGTTAAGAGGAAAAAACATTTCAGTCTGATAAGCGCAGCCGGGAATTGCACTATGAATTTATGCATTTGCCGGATGGCATTTGGTAAAAATCGATATCTGTGTTGGTTTTAAACATAAATGAAAGTCTGTCGCAGTAAACTGTAGTAAATAGCCAATTCTTGAACAAATGTGGCCGGCAATTGTCAATGTAAGGGCTGTATAAACGGATATTTGCAGCACTGTAAACGACAATATTTTGAAAATGAGATACTTACTGGCATTCCTCATGCTGTGTTTTATCGGGAGTAATGCTGTTGCCCAAGATGCCACCGCTCTTGTTTTGAAGCTGAAAGCCAAGTTGGAAAAGGTAAATGACTACAGTGCCACCGGCAGGCTGCGGACGGATGTGGCATTTTTAAAAGTACCAGTGGCCAAGGTGAATGTGTATTTTAAAAAGCCCAACCGCTTTCGTATTTCCAAAGAAAAAGGCATCAGCATTTTGCCCAAAGGCGGCGTAAGTGTGAACATGCAAAATGTACTCAACGATAAAAACTTTGTGGCACTAGATGCAGGTACTGCCACCGTGCAAGGACAAACCGTAAAAGTGGTGAAAGTGCTGCCGGCCGACAACAACAGCGATGTGGTACTCACGACCTTGTACATTGATGAAACGAATTTGCTCATCAAAAAATCGACTACGACCACCAAAGAGAACGGCACCTACGATGTAGAATTATTTTACGGCAAATGGATAGCTTATGCATTGCCTGATAAAACGATATTCAGCTTTAATACCAAGGATTACAAACTGCCCAAAGGCGTAACGCTTGAGTTTGATGATGGCGAAAAACCCAATGCCAACAAACTGAAAAACAAGAAGGGATACGTAGAGTTGACGTACGACAACTATGTCATCAACAAAGGGGTGCCGGAGTCTTTTTTCTCGGGGAAATAATCAATGAATAGATCTGCTATTGGATTTATTGGGCAAGGTGAAATTGTTTTTTGCCATGCCTGATACTCTATTTTTTACCTGTTCTTTTAGCAGCATTGTCACTTTCTTTTTCTTGAAAAAAAGAAAGTAACCAAAGAAAATTCAAGGCAAACCCGAAGGCTCCGCCCGTTTTGCCTTGCCAACGCCTCCCTCTGTGATGCTTTACTACAGATTTAAAAGTTGATGTGGTTTTAGCAGTCTAGTTTCCTTTCTTTAATAGACCGATACACAGAATTATAATTCAAGCTCAATAGCGGGGTCCCAAAAGCGTTGGGCAAAATCGACAACGACATCTTCTTTTACAGCTACGCCATCCTTTTGCAGTAATTCTTCCATGCGGGTGGGGGGGGCAAAATGCATTTTGCCACTCAGCATACCCATGCGGTTTACAACCCTTTGTGCAGGCACATCGGGCAACGTATGGGCGGCGTTCATGGCCCAACCCACCATGCGGGCACTCATGCCACTGCCCAGGTATTTGGCAATGGCACCATAAGTGGTTACCCGGCCCTTGGGCACCTGGCGCACCACGTCCCATACGTTTTCAAAAAAGCTGTGCTGCTTGGGTAACGCTTGTGGAGTTATGTTAGTCTTCGTGGGTTTTTTTGCCGCCATGGGTTGAAGATAATAATTGGCTGCGTTTTGGCTCGGGTACCCTTTCGTAGGCAAATGGGCAATGCCTGCAGCCATTGCCGCAGCAAACCCCACGTTCAAGGTGGTATTTTTCTGTGAGTACCATATATCCTTCGGGGCTGTAATAGTAATCTTCGCCCTCCATGAGTTGCACTTTCATAAATCTGCTGTCGATGCTTGATTTCCTTGTTCCATTTCCCACACCTTTTGTTTAAATACTTCGTCTTTTGAAGCATCTATCACATCGGGCAGTTGAAAACGCAGGTAAAAAATTCTACCGCTTTGTGCAATGTCGAGCCCTTCGTAATGGGTTTGAATAGTCAACAATTCCGGTTCTGTGGCTTCGGCATACACATTGGTGTAGTTTGTAACCAAGGTGCAGCCATAATGTTCAATCACCAGCAAGGTAAAGGCATGCAGCACCGGTGAATCGGTTTTGAGATTGATACAGGCGCCGGCTTGTAAAAACCGTTGGTACTTCCGCAAAAAGTTGGGATGTGTCAGCCGCTTACGGGCATGGCCGGTCCGCAGCTGCGGACCGGGAAAAGTGAGCCAGATGTCGGCAACTTCACCCGGGGCAAAATACTGGTCGATGCGGTCGATTTGGGTACGCATAAATCCCACATTGCTCAGGCCTTGTTCTTGTGCTTTTTTAGCGCCAATAAAAATGCGGTTGCCTTTTACGTCAACACCCAAAAAATTTCGTTGCGGAAACATTTGCCCCAGCCCAACGGCATATTCGCCTTTGCCACAGGCCAGCTCCAGCGTAAGCGGTTGGGGGCTGGCAAAAAAGCTGCCCCAGTTGCCCGGCATATTATCGGGGTACTCCAGCACATTGGTAAACGACTTGATAGCTGCGAAGCGGATGAGTTTCTTTTGGCCCATAAGGCGGCAAAGTTAGGGGGAGGAGGTTGGTTGATTTGAAAGTTGACGGGTTCACGGGTTGACGAGTTCACAAGTTCCAAGGTTCACAAGTTTACATTACTCACCCCCTAATTCCTAACTCCTAATCCCTAATTCCCCATTAACTAGTCAACTAGTCAAC
>JADLHL010000135.1 GCA_020848815.1 Chitinophagaceae bacterium
AAAGTGCCCGGTGCTGCCGGTACTACTTTTGCCATTCCCCGCCTGGGTTTGCGCACCACCGTGGTAGCCGATGGGCCTGCCGGCGTTCGCATTGCCCCTGTACGTGAGGGTGATAAAAATAAAACCTACTACTGCACGGCTTTTCCCATTGCTACGCTGATTGCCAGCAGTTGGGACACCACATTGGCAGCCAATATTGGCAAGGCCATGGGCAACGAACTCAAAAGCTATGGCATGGATGTGTTGCTGGCGCCAGCCCTCAACATACACCGCAACCCACTGGGTGGCCGCAACTTTGAGTACTACAGCGAAGACCCTATCGTCAGCGGATTTATGACGTCGGCAATGGTGAATGGTATTGAAAGCAATGGCGTAGGTACCAGCATCAAACATTATGCAGCCAACAATCAGGAAACCAACCGCAACCAGGTAAATACCATTGTGAGTGAACGGGCCCTGCGGGAAATATACCTGCGGGGTTTTGAAATAGCCGTGAAGCAAGCACAACCCTGGACAGTGATGAGCAGCTACAACCGCATCAATGGAGTATCGGCGTCGCACAGCTATGAACTGCTCACCAGTATTTTGCGCAAAGAGTGGGGCTTTAAAGGCATGGTAATGACCGACTGGTTTGGTGGCTACGATGCCGTAGCACAAATGCAAGCGGGTAATGATCTGCTGATGCCCGGTACTCCCAATCAGGTAAAAGACATAATGACCGCTGTTGAAAACGGCAAACTCTCTATGGCTGTGCTCAATGAAAATGCCGGCCGTATCACCGATTATATTTTGCGGACTCCATCGCAGCAAGGCTATGCTTTCAACAATGCGCCTGATTTAACAACCCACGCAGCTATTGCCCGACAGGCTGCTGCCGAAGGCATGGTGCTCTTGCAAAACAAGGCACAAGCGTTGCCCCTGCCTGCCAGCGTTAAAAGCATTGCAGCCTTTGGCAATACCTCATACGATTTTATAGCCGGCGGTACCGGTAGTGGTGATGTAAACGAAGCCTACACCGTAAGCCTGGCCGAAGGATTGCGCAATGCAGGGTATACTTTGGATGCCACGCTGCAACAGCAATACACACAATACATTGCCGATGCCAAAGCCAAACAACCCGCCAAGAAATTCTTTTTTGAACTGCCGCCACCCATTGCCGAAATGCCCATCGACCCCGCCCTGCTGGAAGCAAAAGCCAACAGCTGCGATGTGGCATTTGTAACCATCGGCCGCAATGCCGGTGAGTTTCAAGACCGGCAGCAGCCCAACGATTTTGACCTCACGACTGCAGAGCAAAACTTATTGCAGCAGGTAGCCACCGCTTTTCATGCCAAGGGCAAAAAAATGATTGTGATTCTCAACATCGGTGGCGTCATTGAAACGGCCAGCTGGCGCCAATACGCCGATGCCATTTTGCTGGCCTGGCAGGGCGGACAAGAAGGCGGCAACGCCGTAGCCGATATCCTCAAAGGCAAAGTGAATCCATCGGGCAAGCTCACCACTTCGTTTCCGTTGCAGTATGCCGATGTGCCTTCGGCCAACAACTTTCCGGGAATTGAGCTCAGCCAGGAAGAAGTGAAAAGTTCCTTTGGCATGAGCATGGGCAAGCCTTCGGAAGTAACCTACGAAGAAGGCATTTATGTAGGCTACCGCTACTATCAAACCTTTGGCAAGCCGGTAGCTTTTCCGTTTGGATTTGGGTTGTCGTACAGCCAGTTTCACATTAGCAAGCTGGTGCTGAGCCAACCACAATTTAAGGGCAGCATTACCGCTACTGTAACGGTTACCAACACGGGCAAAGTGGCAGGAAAAGAAGTGGTGCAACTGTACCTGAGTGCTCCGGCCCGTGCCATGCACAAGCCCGGCATGGAGCTGAAAACATTTGCCAAAACCAAACTGCTGCAACCCGGCGAAACGCAAACGCTGCGGTTTACCCTGCAGCCCAAAGACCTGGCTAGTTTTGATACGCAGCAAATCGCTTGGGTGGCCGAGCAAGGCACGTACATATTGCATGCAGGCAATGCAGTGAACAGCATTCACCAGCGGGTAAGTTTTACATTGCCCTCCAGCTTGCTGGTAGAGCAATGCCAAAAAGTATTGGTACCTCAGCGGGCCATCAACGAATTGCAACCGCCCCGGTAAATCTATTGCAGGAGTGTATTTTCTACAACGGCTGTTGCGCAGGCAATGGCCGTTTTTTGTTGGTGTGGCGGTTAACTTTGGTGGTATGGCAGATGTGCACGATGCACTTACCCGCAGTAAAAACATGCGGGCAATCAAAAACAAAAACACAAAGCCGGAATTACTTGTCCGCCAGTTTTTGCATGCACATGGCTATCGGTTTCGCCTGCATGTAACAAACCTGCCGGGGAAACCGGATATAGTGCTGCCTAAATACAAAACGGTAATCTTCATTCAAGGGTGTTTCTGGCACGGGCATCAGCCTTGTAAGTACTATAGCCTGCCGAAAACCCGCACCGATTGGTGGGCGCAAAAAATAAGCCGCAACCAAACCAACGACAGCCAAAAGCAAGCCGCTTTAACAGCGCTGGGCTGGAAAGTACTGGTTGTATGGGAATGTGAACTCAAGCCGGCGCATCTCACCAACACATTCGCCAAACTTCTTTGGACGCTTTCCTGATGTCGGAAAGCATTTTCTGCAACGTGACTTAAAAGCCAACGGACTTTAAGTCACATATTCCAATTTGCCTGGATGGAAATTCAGGAAAAAATCGGAGCCCGGATTAAGGAGTTGCGGACAGAAAAAAATCTGACGCAAGAGGCTGTAGCATGGCGTTCTGAACTCGACAGAACCTTCATGAACCATGTAGAAAACGGGCGTCGCAATGTTTCAATTCAAAGTTTAGAGAAGATTATAGTGAATGGACTGGAAAGTTCATTCAAGGATTTTTTTTCCGCTGAAGCTTTTTCAAAAAAAGGGAGGGTGCGGATATGAGAATACAAAGGGATGAGTCACTTGGCGTAACTCTATTTGAACCTGATGATTTTGATAATCCTATAATCCAGCATTACGCATTTACAAGATGCAAAAGCTATAAAGCATCGGCTTTAAAAGAAATGAAAAGGGTCTATGAGCAAAAGGAGCTAGAGGAGCCGTTTACTCAAGCCTTTGCAGAGTCAGCATTAGACCAATGGCTATTTGATGTCCTTCAAGATGTTCCATTTCCAGGGCCACGGAGAGGCGAAGAAGACTTCACTTTCATTGACTTATTTGCAGGAATCGGCGGATTCAGAATTGCAATGCAAGAGCTTAATGGACTGTGCGTTTTTTCTTCGGAATGGGATTTAGCAGCACAAGAAACATATAGGAGAAATTTCGGAGAAAGGCCTTTTGGAGACATAACTAAGCAAGAAGTTAAAAGGCACATACCGAAGGAGTTTGATATTCTTTGTGCTGGATTTCCATGCCAGCCATTTAGCAGAGCTGGGGTTTCAGCCAGAAATTTTCTAGGAAAGGAACACGGTTTCGAGGATAAGATTCAAGGAAATCTCTTTTTTGACATTATTGAAATTGTTGAAAAGCATCGACCTAAAGTCTTATTTCTTGAAAATGTAAAAAACCTCAAATCTCATGATGGCGGAAATACTTTAGCTACAATTAAATCAATGATTGAAAATCTTGGTTATTCTTTCAATTTTAAGGTAATCAATTCGCAGACGTTAGTTCCGCAAAGACGAGAACGATCTTTTATTGTTTGTTTTAGAAATCGAAGTAAAACTTTCGAATTCCCGGATTTTTCAGGTGAGCCACTTAAGCTTTCAACAATTCTAGAACAGTCAGTTCCAGACAGCTTTACAATTTCTGATGCACTTTGGGATGGGCATATTAGGAGAAGTAAGCGTAATAAAGAACGTGGAACAGGATTTACAGTGGGGTTAGCGGATTTAAATAAACCTTCGAATACAATAGTTGCTAGATACTACAAAGACGGAAAGGAATGTTTGATTCCTCAGGACGGGAAGAACCCAAGGATGCTTACTCCAAAGGAATGCTCAAGACTTCAAGGGTTTCCAGACAGTTTTCAAATTCATAAAAGCAAAAAACAGGCATATCATCAATTCGGAAATTCCGTCGCCGTTCCTGTCATAAAAAAAATCGCAAAAGAAATTCTGAAAAAAATTTAGCCATGCAATTCACACACTTTCACAATCAATTCTTCAACTCTTTAGAAGGCTCATTCTCTTTAGTTACTCCAAGGGAATTTGATGATTCTCAAATTACTTTAACTGATTTCGAAACAGAATTGGTTCTTAGATATTTCGGACCAGATAATATACTTATAGGGAATACTAAGAGTAATCCAGAGAAAGCTAAGAAGAAGTTTTTTTTATATCCAGATTATACAGAAATCACACTTAATCTGTTATTTCCGAAACTGGGTAAAAAGGAACTTCGCCTATACCTTTCGACAGGTGCAGGATTTAAGCCAGCTGCGGGCCTAATCTGGTTTTTATACCTTGATCATGAAGGTAAGCTTGTCATTGGCTCAATGAATGAAACAGAATGGTTTGCATTAGGCCAGGTTGATGATCTGGATGAGGATTATCAAAATAGCATCGCAAATGAAGCTTTAATTAGAAAAGGTGAAATCTCTTTGCCAACTCCACAAATAAGAAAAATCCAAATAGGACAAAAGTTGGAATTTCAACGTAATCCTTTGATTGCTGCATACAGGTTAAAGGTATCAGATTTTAAATGTGAAATAAATCCAGAACATTCAACATTCATAGCTGAAAAGACAAAACTTCCATTCATGGAGGCTCACCATTTTATACCAATAAAATATCAGAATCTATTCACTGAATACCCATTAGATAACGTTGATAATATAATTTGTCTTTGCCCTAATTGTCATAGAGCATTCCATCATGCAGAGATTAATCACAAGTATGATTTAGTGAGAAACATTTACTATAAAAGAGAGTCATTAATTGAATTTTCTCTTGACTATATCGCTGATTTCTACAATATAAAGACCCCCGATAAATAATACCTCTCACCCCAACCTCCACCCATTCGCATACTTCGGCAGTAGCAATTTATTCGCGGCTTTTTCGGCAAAGCGTTGTTGGGTGGCGTTCCAGTGCAGGCTTTGGTTGGTGCGGAGGGCGGCGTTGCCCATGTGGCACACCTGTGCTACCAGTGCACCCGCTTCTATGGGGCAGTGGAGGCTGGCGGCATTGCGGCTTTTAACGGCCGCTACAAAATTGGCCGTGTGTAAGTCCAGCCCGTTGTCTACTCTTTTTTGCCAGGCAATGGCTTCCATTTTCGGTTGCTTCTTGTCCATTTCGGGGCGTACTTCCCAGCCATCGCGGTTGAGCA
>JADLHL010000136.1 GCA_020848815.1 Chitinophagaceae bacterium
AGTTTGGCCGATTCCAGCAGGCGTTTTCTTTCCAGTGTTTTATCTACTTCTACCGGGCCGGTTATTTTGGTGATGCTGTCATTCTTCTTTACAAACTCCCCAAGGAAAGACATGTCTCCCGTGCTGTCTTCTTTGGCAGTTTGGGTTTGGTATATCGTACCTGTTCCTTTCTCCCGCCGTAGTTCGGTTTGTACTTCTTTTACGTAGTCGGTGGGTCGGGCACTTACGTTGCGTTTCCGCAGGGTTACACTATCTACCCTCAGGCGGTACAGCATTTTCAGGCCGCTTTGCTGGGTTACTTCGGTTACCTGTCCTTTATCGCCGGCTATGCGGCTTTCGAGCAGGCTGCTTTGGTAGTTGGTTATGGGGAAGGTGTAGGTAGAATCTTTGGTGAGGGCAATGAGGCCAATAGAATCGGGCTCGGAGCGGTCCCATGCTTTCAGCGTACTGTCTACTTCTTTGAGTGAAGGGTTGCGTAGTATTTCATCGCCAATAATCACCAGTGTATCGAGGCCTTCGGCTTTGGTGGTAAAAAAGCCGGCGTAGCGGTTGGCCACTCCACTTTCGTCACTCACAAATGTGAAGTGGTTCATGTTGTACTGCGTGGGGTAGCGGGCATTGCCAAACTGCAGGTTGGAGAGTTGCGTTATCTGGCGGAAGCCACCTTTGTCGTCCACATCGGCCAAAAACACATTGTATCGGTAATCGCTGGGCAATGATGTATCGGCACCCACAGTGGTTGCAGTAGGGCGGTTGCTGCTGAAAATGATGCCATATTTATTGGGGAATGAAACAAAAGAAGCGTCTACATCATCCCACACATCGTTGGTAATCTGCTCTACTTTGGCCGTTTCTATGTTGTACACAAAAATGTCCGTATGGCCATTTTTCACGGCACTCAAAATCAGGCGTTTGTGGTCGAGGAAATACTGGGCATCCTGCACCTGATCAAAAGGCAGGTCTACTTTTTTGGTTACGCTGGCATTCACCAGATCGTAAATCATCAGTTTCACTTTATCCTTTTCCCAGTAAATAACGGCGAGCCGGCTGCCTTTGCCATCCCAACTCATTACGGGGTACACAGGGTTGCGTTCGTGCTTGTACGTACGAATGCCGCTTTTGATGAGCACTTTGCGGTTTACAAAATTTTCGTACAGCGATACATTGTAAAAGCCTTTTTTGTACTCAGCTACGGCGTACGTGTACGACCGTGCATTGGGGTTGGCAGCAAAGTGGTAAAAATCCTGATCCTTGTTGATGTCTTCTGTAACGGCAATGCTTCCCTTGGGGTAGTTGCGGCGGCCACGGATATCGGCATAGTACTTTTCCGTTTCCTGCTCCATCATATCTTTCAGTACATCTTTCAGCTTTTTGCGGCAAATGCGCAGCGAAGCATTGTTGGTGTTTTTGTACAAAATGGAGAGGTACAAAAAGTAGGTGACGTTTTCTTTTTTGTAATTATTGGCCAGGTAATGAAAAAACGCCTGCCCTGCCAGTTGAGGCCTGTCGAAAGCCAGGGCATAAAAGTTTTTGTACTCATTGGCCAGCAAGGCATTTTTCAGTTCATCATCTCTTTCAATGCTCCAGTTTTCGGCAGCGTAGGCCACGTAGCCATCGGTGAGCCATTTGGGCAAATCGAGCAGGGCGGCGTTGCTGGCTACTTCGCCCAGGTTTTCGCCAAACAGGCGGTTGTCTACCAATATGCGGGCAATGCCCTGCCGAATCTGGCGACGCAGGTCGGCGTGGTTGCCGTTGAAGTAGAGAATCATTTTATTGTTCACCAACCGTGTCATACCACCGGGGTCGGCTTCGGCATTTTCCAACCCAATGTTGGTGGCTTCGGCATCGTCGTAGCTGTTGTATAATACCACATTGGCCCGGCGTTGCATGGCTATTTCTGTAAAAGCTTCCAGCTGTGGCAGTTCTTCTTCGGCCACTTGCAGCACATATTTGGCCAGCTCCAAACCACCTTCGGTAAAATGAATATTGAAGTTGTCGGTTTGGTAAAAACGCCAGTTGTACTTGCGGTACTGAATACGGTTTTTGCCAAACTGTACCGCCGATACCTGTGCCATGCCTTCGGCAACAGATACCAGTGTGAGCAACAGCAGGGCAAAACGCAGGAACAGCGAATGATATTTGGGCATACGATTGTTGGATATAAGCATGATAATGAACGAATTTTAAAGGTAGCAGAATATTGCTATTGGCACAGGCTACCGTTTATTGGTTAGTTGTTTTAACAGTACGCTGACAGCCAAAAGAGTGCATTTTTGCCGGCAGTAAAACGTATCAACCATGCTGCACATTGCGAAGTTTACTTTCAGCCCCATTCAAGAAAACACTTACGTGCTCTACACCCCCGATGGTTTGGCTGCCATCATCGATCCGGGCTGCTACTTCGACCATGAAAAAACAGCATTGGCCAACTTCATTGCAGAAAAGACACTCAATGTGCAGTTTTTGTTGCAAACACACTGCCACCTCGACCATGTATTTGGCCTGCAATGGGCTGCCGAAACCTATCAGTTGCAGCCACACATGCACCCCATAGAAGAGCAGGTGTTGCAGTTTGCCCCCATATCTGGTCAGCGCTGGAACCTGCCTTTTACCAACTACAGCGGCCCCATTCATTACCTCAACGATAACGATACCCTGCTACTGGGCAACAATACCCTGCAAGCCATTTTTGCCCCCGGCCATTCGCCCGGCCACTTGTGCTATTACTGCGCCGAGCAAGATTTCATCATAGCCGGCGATGTGCTGTTTGAACGCAGCATTGGCCGTACCGACCTGCCCGGCGGCGACCACGACACGTTGCTGAACAGTATTCGCACCCGCCTGTTTACCCTGCCTGAGAGCACCGTGGTGCACCCCGGCCACGGCGATGCCACCAAGATTGGGTTGGAAAAAAGACACAATCCTTTTTTGCAATAACTGGCATCACTTGGCTGCCACTACCACCGGCCCAAATGTTTTGGCCTTCCCTGCTTTGCTAATCTGCACCCGAATGAGGCGTACTGATTTGGCCAGCACATTATGAACGCCATACCGGTTAGCCCCGTGTATCTGCACATCGGTCAGGGTAATATTCGCCACACCGGTTTTCGATTGCTTTTGCTCAATATATACAGCATCCTGATCGGCGCCGGCGGCAGTTTGCGTAAATACACACTGCGTTATTTTTTGTACACCGGCACTAAAAATACTGACTGCCGGACCTGTGCCTGTACTAATGTGGCTTTGCTGCAATTGCAATGCTACATGCGGCCCCACTATAATGCCGCCATTTTGAAAAGGCAATGCGGCTTTGCCAAATGAATCAATACGCACATCTTCTATCAATGTGTTGCGTGTACCTACTACCTGTATGCCTACCCCATCAATACCCGATAACGCACAATGGGCGATATACACCGAGCGGTAACCTACGGTATCGGCCAGTGCCACATTGGTAGCACCAATATGCATGGCCTGGCTTTTGCCTGCTGTACGGGCTCCTTTTATTTGCGTTATGCTGCAGTTGGTGATGCGTACATCGCCATGCGTGGCACTATCGGCCGGCAGGGCAAAAATACCCACCTGACCATTGCGGAGCGAAACACTATCAATGCTGAAAAAACGGCTGTTGCCCACATTGAACAATACGTTTAATGTGTAATCGGGATTGTACACAGTGGTATGCCCGGCACCTAAAAATTTCCAATGACGGCCCTGTATCATGATGCCATAGTTGCTGGCACCAGCACCTATCGTTACAGGATGCCAAGCATAAATCACAATGGGTTTTTCTGCTGTGCCGTTTACTTCATTCAGGTTTATGATTTTGTATTTGCCCGACAGTAAAATGGTATCGCCGGGCTTTACCG
>JADLHL010000137.1 GCA_020848815.1 Chitinophagaceae bacterium
ATTTTCAGAGGCCAGCCTATTTAATAGCAACGTCTCCCGCAGGGGACGTTGCGTCATTTTCAGAGGCCAGCCTATTTACCAGCAACGTCTCCCGCAGGGGACGTTGCGTCATTTTCAGAGGCCAGCCAACCTTCCATCCTCTCCGCCTGTTAAACGGCCAACTATCCAATCAACATCAACCATCTACCCTACTTTTGCGCCGCATGCCCCTCAAGGATTATTACAAAATACTAGACATAGCACCCGGCGCAACGGAAACGGAGATTAAAAAAAGCTTTCGCCGGCTGGCGCTGCGCTACCACCCCGATGTAAACCAGGGCAATAAGTACGCCGAAGCCTGGTTTAGGGAGCTGCAGGAAGCCTACGACACCCTGACAGATGCTGCCAAAAAAGATGCCTACCTGCAAGACCGCTGGCTGCTGCAAAGCCAGGGCAAAAACATGGCCCGACCGGTGCCGCTTACACCCGACACCATTGTAGCAGAAGCCAGAGAACTAGCCAACCGGGTGGCCGATCTCGATCATTTTCGCATGGACCACCAACAGCTGGCACAAAGCCTCTTGCAATTGCTGGACGATGAGCGACTGGATTTGCTCCGCAGTTTTAATGCCACTCAAGAAGCTCAAAATATCGGGCAATTGTTGCTCAACAGTTCGGCACCGGTTGACTATCCGTTGCTGCAGCCATTTTACCAACGCATGCAATTGCTGGCCAATATTAGTCCGGCACTACAGCCCATGATTGCCAACAACAGCAACCGCCGCCGACAGCAATACTTTTGGGAACGAAATCAATGGTGGATTTTGCTGCTATTGACTGTGGGGCTGTGTGCCGGCATTGTATTGGCCAATTCGTGAAATAATCTCACCTAGCAGTTACTTGTAAGAAAAGAAAGAAAGATGAATGAAAAAAGATATTGGGTATAAAAAGAGGATACTTCTACTGCTTCATTGCCTCATTTACTATATCAATACTTTCTGCTCTCAAGTATACAATGTATTTGACCAAGTATCATGACGAGCAAGATCAAAAACGATTTATCACTTTCTTTATCCTGCACTTTTTGACGTTGCTCATCCCAAGTCTTTTGTTAGCAAGGTGGTATTATAAAATGAAGTCAGAGAATAGTAAAAAATGATTCACTGAAATTTTTCTGCGCCCAAACAAGATTACTTGATTTCAAAATATGTCAGTCGATAAAAGGTAACAAGCTCCCGAGATAACTATTATTTTGCAATCACACCTATCGCACATGACCAAAGACGTAGACGTATTTTTTGCAGAAGGCTGTGGCCGATGCGCATTGGGCGGCACACCCGATTGCAAAGTGCACCGCTGGCAGCAACCGTTGCAACTGCTGCGCCAACTGCTGCTCGATTGCGGCCTTACAGAAACCTGCAAATGGGGTGTGCCTTGCTACATGCACGGAAAGCAAAACCTGCTGATGCTGTATGCACTAAAAGACTATTGCGGGCTGAGTTTTTTGAATGGTGCATTGCTGGAAGATGCTGCACAACTGCTCACCAAACAGGGCGAGCATGTGCAGGCAGGTCGCATTATGCGGTTTACTGAAGTGGCGCAGGTGGCGCAACATGCCGCAACTATAAAAGCATACGTGTTCGAAGCCATGGCGGCTGTGGATGCGGGCATCAAACCAGTGCTAAAAAAAACAGCCGAACCTGTGCCAGAAGAGTGGCAACAACTGCTACAGGAAAGGCCCGATGTGGCGAAAGCTTTTGCTGCATTAACGCCGGGCCGGCAGCGGGGTTACCTGCTGCATTTCAATGGTGCCAAACAATCGGCTACCCGCAGGAGCCGCATGGAAAAATGTATACCCAAAATATTGGCGGGGCTTGGGTTTCATGATTGATTGTGGGACGCGGATGTATGGGACGCGGATAAGCACAGATTGAATAAGATTTTCACGGATTGTTTTGGGGTGAGGAATTTGGTTAGCCGCAGATGCTCATCTCTCGCAGGCCTCCCGGCCTGAGAGCAACTGTTACTTATGCATCATGAAATTTGAGCCGCAGATGCACGAATTATTTTACAGCGATACCAAAATTTTAATCTGTGAATTCGTGGCTATATAAAAGCTTGTGTTCTCCCACCCCAAGCCAAAAACAGTGCTGCGGCGCAATTCAGTTACCTTCGCAGCTATGCAACTTTCTTCTGATCAACTCGCCGTCATTCTCGAACGATTATCTATTGCGGCCCTCAACCCCATGCAGGAAGCCAGTCTGGCAGCCTGCCAGCAACACGATGAAGTGGTGCTGCTGTCGAACACCGGCTCGGGCAAAACACTGGCTTTCTTATTGCCGCTGCTGCCACAACTGCAGCAATCGCCCAAAAACAGTACTACACTTATTTTATCGCCCACCCGTGAGCTGGCACTGCAAATAGAAGCCGTGTTTAAGAGCATGGGCACCGGCCTGAAAGTGACTTGCTGCTACGGTGGCCATAAAGTTGAGATAGAAGAAAACAGTTTGAAGCAAGCCCCTGCCCTGCTCATTGGCACCGCCGGTCGCATCGCCGATCACATTCGCCGTGGCAATCTTCAAACGCAACACATTACCACGCTGGTGATTGATGAATTTGATAAATCGGTTGAGTTGGGTTTTGAAGAAACCATGGCTTTCATTGTGGGTGAACTGCCTGCGCTGCGCAAAAAAATACTCGCCTCGGCTACCAATATTGAGCCACTGCCTGCCTTTTTAAACATGCAGCAACCGCAGGTGCTCAACTTTGTAAATGATGAACAACTGCCGCAGGAAAAATTAGCGTTGCAGGTATTGCATTGCAAAGAGAAAGACAAGATTGACAGTTTGTTTCGCCTCATTTGCCACCTGGGCAACCGCAGTACCATTGTGTTTTGCAATCACCGCGAAGCCGTAGAACGTACCGCACAACTGCTGAAAGAAAAAGATATTCTCAACGTATTTTACCATGGTTCAATGGAACAACGCGACAGAGAAACGGCCTTGTGCAAATTCAGCAATGGAACGGTGAACGTATTGGTGACAACAGACCTGGCCTCCCGTGGTTTGGATATTGACAATATCCGCTACATCGTGCATTATCATTTGCCACATACCGAAGCCAGCTTTACCCACCGCAATGGCCGCACAGCCCGCATGGATGCCAGCGGCACCGTTATTATGATGCTGGGCCCTGATGAAAAAATGCCAGCTTATGTAACCACCACACACAGCCATATTGAATTGCCCGCTACGGCAGAAATTCCGGAGAAACCAAAATGGACAACGCTGTTTATAGCTGCCGGTAAAAAAGACAAAGTGAACAAGGTAGATGTGGTGGGATTACTGACACAAAAAGGTCAACTGAAACCGGAAGACATCGGGCTGATAACCGTAAAAGATTTTTACACCTTTGTAGCCATTCGCAAGTCGAAAGCCAGCAATTGCCTACACCTGATTGAGCAGCAAAAAATTAAAGGCATCAAAGCAAAAATTGCCATCGCCAAATAAGCCGCATGAACTTTTTTACTGAAAAAGGATTGGTGACGATTACCTGTCACAAACGCATTGCTCCTTACCTGGAGCAGGAAGTGAAAGCACTTGGTTTTACCGTGGAAGAAACCTTCATCACCGGTGTAAAACTGCAAGCCAGCATCAACGAATGCATCCGGCTCAACCTCAACCTTCGTTGTGCCAGCCAGGTGCTGTACCAACTGAAAAGTTTTACCGCCGATAGTGCCGATGATATTTACCATGCACTCAAAGATTTTCCATGGGAAACGGTGCTGCCACCGAATGGTTATTTTTCGGTGACCAGTAATGTGCAACATCCCAGCATCAACAACAGCATGTTTGCCAACCTGCGGGTAAAAGATGCCATTGTAGACCGCATTCGTAATTTGACAGGCAACCGGCCTTCGAGTGGTGCGGCACTCACTGGTACGGTCATTCATTTGTTTTGGAAAAATGAAGAAGCGGCGGTTTTCATCGACACCAGCGGCGATAGTTTGGCCCGTCATGGCTATAGAAAAATTCCTGGCCTTGCACCCATGCTGGAAGGCCTGGCTGCGGCTACCATTCTGGCTACGCAATGGGATCGGCAATCGCCCTTCATCAACCCCATGTGTGGCTCCGGCACACTGGCTATTGAAGCAGCGTTGATGGCTACCAACAGAAGGCCCGGCCTGTTTCGTAACAGTTTTGCCTTTATGCACTTGCAGGGTTACGATGATGCTGTGTATTTGCAGGAAGATGCCCGTCTGGAAGAACAGATTGTAGATGTGCCCGGCCTGCGCATCATTGCCAGCGACAACAACCCCAAGGCCATTGAAAATGCCCGCAAAAATGCAGTGGCAGCCGGTGTGGCTCACCTTATTGAATTTGTGCTCTGCGACTTTGCGGCCACACCCGTACCTGCCGATGGCAAAGGCGTAATGATGATGAACCCCGAATACGGCGAACGCTTGGGGGAAGCTGCTGCACTTGAAGCCACGTACAGCCGCATCGGCGATTTTATGAAACAGCAATGTGGCGGTTACTGGGGCTACATTTTTACCGGCAATATGGAGCTGGCCAAAAAGATTGGCCTCAAAGCCAAACGCCGCATTGAGTTTTACAACAGCACCATCGACTGCCGGTTGCTGGAGTATGAACTATATGCCGGTAGCCGCAGAACGCCGCAAGAAAGCTGACCAACATCAGGGTTTACAGGCCGCAGTTGCCATTCATTTACAAATGAATGCAGTTGACCATTTTCACATTACAGCAACAATACCGTTAATTACATTTGGTTGGTAGTGAATAATTGTATGCGCCATTTTCTTTTGATATGTGTATTACTGAGCTGGGGCTGGTTTAGCCTGCAGCAAGGTAGTATTGTAGTGCAAACAGAAAGCATTGGAGCAACTACCAACATGGAGGAGTGTGAAACTGAAGAAGATCATTGCCCCATGCAAAGCAAAAAGCCATTGTGCTGTAGCGAAGAAAGCTGCGCCAGAACCAACTGTGCTGCGCAATGGGGCATTTGGCTGCAGCAATGGCAAGCCGACGATAACGAACTAACCTATACTGTTTTCAGCACCACCACTATCCTGCAAGGTCGTTACCTCGCATGGAGTCCGAATCCAAACATTGATGTAGCTACACAACCTCCCGATTGCTAAAGCACACCACACTCCACACACCGTTTTTACATCATTTCAAAAAAGAATCTCATGAAAAAAATAACCATCCTCGCTTCAGCGCTGCTGCTGACTACTGCTATTGCATTTGCTTTCCAAACAAAACCTGCCGCACAAGAAAAGCCTGCCGCTGAGAAATGCGAAAAAGGCTGCTGCAAAGGCAAAGACGGCGAAAAGAAAGAATGCAGTAAAGACGAAAAAGATGCTAAGGGTTGCTGCGAAAAAGGCGACAAGGGCAAGAAAGGAAAGAAAGGCAGCAAGGCTTAATGCTTGGCTTGCATTTTTTATACAACAGCGCCGGGGCAATTGCTCCGGCGTTTTGTTTTTATAACCACGCCGTTTCAGGACAGTGCATGATACATAGACTACCATGCTGAATAAATTTGAAATGCTTAAAAACCAAAACGATTGCACCAATAAGCAGAACTGAGGTAGTCAGGCTTTAAAATAATTCACAGCTGCTACACAGTTTGCTCACTCACATTCTTTTTCTAACATATCGCTTGTACTAACTACCACTGTTACATCAGCAACAGGTGGGTACTTATTGCCTTTGCACCAGCCTTTCTGATACTCAAACCGACCATTCGCTATATGAAAAAAATGTTACTCCGACTTCCTTTCAAACCGTTGTTAACAGCAGCTTTTACAGTTGCTTACACATTGCTACTCCACTTGCATGGCAGCACCCAGCAATGGATTGCACAGGGCAACGAATCACAGATTAGTGCTGTGGCATCCTCTGCCACTACCATTACTGTGTTGGGCAACGTGCCCTACGTAGCCTACATCGAAAACAGCAGCCCCAGTGTGGGTAAGGTGAAAAGAAAAAACAGCATCACTGGTGCGTGGGAGCAGGTGGGTACAGATGTTGCCAGCAATATCAGCTATCTCAGAATTTACAACGATGGCGGCACCACCCTGTACGTAACGTATGTAGATGGGGGCAATGGCAGCCGACTGGCTGTAAAGAAATACAATTCTGAAACCCAAACCTGGGATCCGCTTATCAGTGGCGACCCTTATGTATCATCAGGCAGTGTTACCTATTCCATCAGTCAATTTAGTTCTACACCCAGAGCGGCGATGGCATTCGACCGCAATCAGGTGCCTTACATCAGCTTTGCAGAACGCAGCACCGGTTATCCTTTTGTAAAAAGATTTACAGATGGTGCCTGGGAAACTGTTGGCGGCGGTTCAGTGACAACAGATTTTTCTGTAGGTAATGGTGTTGCTATCGATTACGACAATGTACCCTATGTTATCTATTTGGCTCAATCTGGTTTAACTTCTACTACAGGTGCTGTAAGAGTTTTTAGGCTGGATGCCAACAATGCATGGGAAAATGTTTCGCCTGCTAGTCCCGTAGCTCCCGGCTCATCTTCTACTGGCTCTACTACGGGAGCCCGCCACAGCAGCATTACCATGGATAGTTTGTACAATCCGATTGTAGCGTATTTCAATACATCCAATAGTAACCGGTCTACTATCATTCGCTACAATGTAGCCACCAGCACCTGGCAGTATATTGGTACCACCGGCACCCGTGATGCACCGTTCAACTCTCTCATCAGAGACAACGCCGGCAATGTGTACAATGCTTTTACAGATTTGCTGGTGAATGGCGGCACAGCGCCCTCTGGCCGGGTATTTAAACTAGCCTATGGCGCTTCAGCTTTTACCGAAGTAAAAGATGCAGATGCTACCCGCGGAGTGGATGCTGCATCTGTATCCAACATCAATGTAGCAGTAGGAAGCGACACATCAAAACCATTTGTGGTTTACACCAAAAACAACAGCAATAGTGTAATAACGCCAGTTGTATTGATGTATAGCAATACCATTGTAACCAAAGCTGTAACCAATATTGGTACCAGTACAGCTACGGTAGCCGGCGAAGTAGTGTACGATGGTGGCACTGCCATAACGGAGCGTGGCATTGTGTATGGCTCCAATCCCAATCCAACCACCGCCAATAATAAGCTGGCAGATGCCACAACCGGTACTGGTGCATATAGCATAGCACTCACAGGGCTTACAGACTACACCATGTATTATGTAAGAGCTTATGCCACTAATGCCAACGGTACAAGCTATGGCGCCAACGTAGCGTTCTCTACACTATCGCTGCCCGATGCTGTGGTTAGTACGCCCAAACAAATGGAAAAACTCAACCGTGGTGTAGTGGCAGTTCGCACCTCACCCACCAATGTATATGTGGGTTGGCGTTTGTTGGGTACAGAACCCTCTACCATTGCCTTCAACGTTTATCGGGATGGTGAAAAGTTAAACACAACACCCATCAGCAACAGCACCAACTATGAAGACAACGTGGTCATAAATGGCACTTACGTTATAAAACCTGTTATAAACGGTGAAGAGGGCGACGGTAGTGCCGCCGTATCTGTATGGAACAACAATCAACTTACCATTCCATTGCAAATACCACCGGGTGGCACCACTCCAAATGGCATTGCTTACACATATTCGGCCAACGATTGTAGTGTAGGCGATGTGGATGGCGATGGTGAATACGAAATCATTTTGAAGTGGGACCCCTCTGCTAAAAATGATAACGCCGGTGGCTATACCGGAAATACCATTATTGATTGCTACAAACTCAATGGTACCAAACTCTGGCGTATTGATTTGGGTAAAAACATCAGTGCCGGACCGCATTTTACCCAGATAATGGTGTACGATTTAGACGGCGATGGCAAAGCAGAACTGGCTTGCAAAACCGCAGACGGCAGTATTGACGGCACGGGCAATGTGATTGGTGATGCCAATGCTGATTATCGCAACAGCAGTGGCTGGGTGCTTACCGGACCGGAGTACCTCACAGTATTTAATGGCCTTACAGGAGCAGCTATGGCCACCGTGCCCTACGAGCCCGCCCGTGGCAATGTGAGTGATTGGGGCGACAGCTATGGCAACCGTTGCGAACGATATGTATCTGCCATTGCCTACCTCGATGGTGCAAGACCGAGCCTCATCATTGGCAGAGGTTATTACGCCAAACTGGCCCGTGCAGCCTATGATTGGCGAAACGGACAGCTTACGCTTCGCTGGCTTTTTACCAGTACTACCCCTGGCAATGGAGCGTATGCTGGGATGGGGCACCATCAAATGACGATTGGTGATGCCGATGGAGATGGCAAGGATGAAATTTTTAATGGTTCAAGTGCCATCAATGATAATGGCCGCCGGTTTTGGAGCAACGGCCTTGGGCATGGCGATGCGCTGCACATGACCGACATGGACCCCGACCGTGCCGGTATGGAAATATGGATGTGTCTTGAATCGCCCAGCAATTATGGCACCAATGGATTGGTGCAAATAGATGCCGCTACAGGCAACAGCATTTGGGGTGTACCCACCACCGGCGATGTGGGCCGTGCCATGGCCGCCGACATAGACCCTGCACACAAAGGCTACGAAATGTGGGGTTCATCAGGCAATTTGTACAACGCAAAAGGACAACAAATAAGCACCAGCAAACCCACGTACAACTTTGGCATTTGGTGGGATGGCGATCTTAGCCGTGAGCTGCTCGATGGTACCAAAATTGATAAATGGAACCCGGCTACAAATTCGCTGAATCGTTTATTCACAATTTATAATGCAGCACCTATTTCATCCAACAACAGCACAAAGGCGAATCCGTGCTTATCGGCCGATTTGTTGGGCGACTGGCGGGAAGAAATATTGTTTCGCTATGCCGACAATTCAGCATTAGTATTATTTACCAGCACTATTCCTACTGCGCATCGCATCCAAACGTTGATGCACGACCCGCAATATCGTACGGCAATTGCATGGCAAAATTCGGCTTACAACCAACCTCCCTATCCTGGTTTTTATTTGGGAAATGATATGCCTGCGCCACCTGTACCCAATATTTATTTGGCCGACGGATCATCGCTGCCGGTGAAACTGCAGGAGCTGAAAGCCACACAAAAAAATCAGGACATTTTGTTGGAATGGCGTACCAGTATGGAGCAAGACATGCAACACTATGTGGTAGAAAAATCAACCGATGGAAGGCATTTTCAACAAGCCGCATTAGTACCTGCCAAAGCTGCTGTATTGAGTAACCAATATCATTGGCTGGACATACAGCCTGGTAAAGGAATTCACTACTATCGCATTGTAATGGTAGAAAAAGATGGCAGCAAGCAGTACAGCAAAATTGTTCGGGTGAGCATACAACAGCAAGAGCAACGCAGCGCTGTTCTGTATCCTTCACCACTAAGTGGTAACACATGCAGCATTCAGCTCAACGAATTGCCAAAAGGTGAGTACAACGTTCGCATTAGTAATACGTCAGGCCATCACATTTGGCAGCAGCAAATCATTCATCCGGGAGGCTCTGCGGCTCAAACGGTACAGCTTCCTGCAGCTATGAGCAATGGCATATATCAATTAACGATAGAAGGTAAAGACTGGCGACAAACGAGCCGATTCATCAAGCAATAGTTTAAATGCTTTACAGCAAAAAGTTGCTAAGGCACCACCCAAATGAAGTTGAACAATTCAGGTGTCTTAGCAACTTTTTGTTTCGAATATATACCGGCATCGAACTCATGAACCGCTTCTTAAACATCTTAGAGCTACTTGGTTTTTCGAATACAGAATTAAGTGCAGGTGAAAGATGCAATGCATATTCAAGAGTCAACAAGAAGCAAAAAAGAAAATCGACAAAATGCCTACCAGAAAAATACTACCAAAGAGCAGCATTTTTTTCCGCCATTGAAACCGACGCAATTCTTCATCACTTGAAAACTCCGGCATACTGTTCGTATTGATGCTGACGATTTTTTAACCATGAAAATGCAAATGCACAGGCAATGCAGGTGCCTATCAACACTACCCACAACAAGTTGTAACCGCCTTTTTGCGCCAACCAGGCGCCAGTGGCTGGTCCTACCACCTGTGCAACGCTCCAGCTGAGTGTGTACCCGGCAGCATATTGTCCACGGTTCCACGCATTGCTGCGCTGCATGATGAGGGTATTCATAAATGGCATGGCCAGCATTTCGCCCAATGTAATCAGCGACATGCAAGCCAACGCCAACACAAGCGGTGTAATATTGGGCAGCAATAAAATACCAAAGCCTACAGCGTTTGCAATACATCCTACAACAATGTATTGCATGGGTTGGCGTTTGCCATCCCAACGGTTGACCAGCAACATTTCAAACAAGGCAATGATGATGCCATTCATCCCCATCACCAAACCAATCATTGATTCACCCAGATGCCAGCTTTCTTTCCAAAACACCGGCACCAACCTGAACACCAGAAAAAAGCAGGTATTGAACAATGCCGTGAGCAAAATGAAGCGAACAAAGAATGCATCCTGCCATGGCTTTTTTACAACTGCCGGCGGTGCTTCCTGAGGCTGAGTGGCCGCCCGTTTTTTAGCTGAAGGCAACAACAATATAATCAGTACTCCTGCAATGATATTGGTACCGCCATCTACAAAAAACAACCAGTGATAATCATATGCAGCAATCAATCCACCAAGAGATGCGCCACTGGCCCACCCAATGTTGATGGCCAACCGGTTGAGGGAGTAAGAACGGGTGATGTTTTCTGGTTTGCTGTAGGCAGCAATGGCCGTAAAGTTGGCTGGGCGAAAAGCTTCTGCCACAAAACTGAGCACCACTGTGAGCAAACACAACTGCGAAAAATCTTGCACAAATGCAAAACCGATAAACAACAGGCCGCTGACGATGCTGGTAAAAATTTGCACTGGTCTAAAGCCGATTTTATCAACCATAAAGCCACCTGCAGAAGCACCCAACACCGATCCCACACCAAACAGTGTAATGATAAGGCCTGCATCAGCGAGGCTTCGGTGCATGCTTTGTGTAACATACATACTCATGAACGGCACCGCCATGGTACCGGCACGGTTTATCATCATTACCAAACTCAGCAACCAGGTTTCTTTGGCCAGTCCGGTAAATGATTGACGATAACTATGAATGATTTTTGCCAGCATACAATAGCCTGCGAAGTAAAACGGGATTGCAACAACAGCCAACGCAGCCGCATGAATTGTGCATAAACAATTGCCGCTGGCTTAGTACAAATGTTTGTTGTCCAGTTGTTGCCAGCGCTTAAAAGCAATTTCCTGATTAGGAACTTGCAACGCAATGAATGGAATGCGCCGCTTTGCTTTGGGCAAATTAATTTCGTCGTAAATAAACTGATCGTCGAAGCCTGACGCTGCGGCATCGGCAGCTACATTGGCATAGTATACTTTATCTGGCCGGGCCCAGTAAATGGCACCCAGGCACATGGGGCAAGGTTCGCAGCTGCAATACATTTCGCACCCATCTAGTTGAAAACTACCTAATGCTTGACAGGCTTTGCGGATGGCCACTACTTCGGCATGTGCAGTAGGGTCGTTGCTACACAGTACTTCATTGTGTGCACGGGCTATCACTTCATCGCCTTTTACAACAATGCAACCAAATGGTCCGCCATGCCCTTCATGAATGCCCATGCTACTTTCTTCAATGGCCAGTTGCATGAAATGTTTTTCTCTGTCGGTAATCATACTGGTGAAAGGTATAAAACGCTCCGCAAATGATGCCTCAACAAATGGACAACCTTATATTACATCACTTATTTTTACCATAACAATTGTCCCGCCCTTATGGAAACTTACGGAAAAGTGTTGCTGATTGCCATGCCTGCTTTTTTGGTATTGGTGTTGTTTGAAAAATGGTACGGTTGGCGCAAAGGCTTTGATACCGTAAACAATATGGATATGATTTCGAGCCTCAGCTCGGGCATTACCAATGTAACGAAAGATGTATTGGGGCTGAGTGTTGGCATACTTACCTACGCTTATCTGGTAAAACATGTAGCCATTTTTCACATCAGCAACCATGTGCTCACGTACATCATTGGTTTTATCGTTATCGATTTTCAAGCATATTGGGTGCATCGCTGGAATCACAAAATCAACATCCTCTGGAATCATCACATCATTCACCACAGCAGCGAAGAGTTTAATCTGGCTTGTGCCTTGCGGCAAAGCATTTCGGTGTTTGTCAACTTTTTTGCGTTTTTGCTATTACCAGCGGCGCTGCTGGGTGTGCCCACCGAAGTGCTGGCGGTGATAGCACCCTTGCATTTGTTTGCCCAGTTTTGGTACCATACCCGGCACATTGGTAAAATGGGTTGGGTAGAAAAAGTATTGGTAACCCCTAGCCACCACCGGGTTCATCATGCTATCAATCCTGAGTATCTCGATAAAAATTTAGCCGCCATTTTTATCTGGTGGGACAAGTGGTTTGGCACTTTTCAGGAAGAGTTGGAGGATGTGCCACCTGTGTATGGCATCACCCGGCCGGCAGCTACCTGGAATCCTATCAAAATCAATTTTCAGCATTTGTGGTTACTTATGAAAGATGCATGGCGTACCCGCAATTGGTGGGATAAATTGCGCATCTGGTTTATGCCTACGGGCTGGCGCCCACAAGATGTGGAACAACAATATCCAGTGTTTAAAATTGAGGATGTGTACCACTTCGAAAAATACCAACCACCACATCATGCATGGCTACCTGCATGGAGTTGGGTGCAGCTCACCTTTATGTTGTGCATCATCAGTTTTTTCTTTGGCAATATTGCTAAAATAGGTGCGCCCAACATGTTTGTATATGGCGGTTTCATTTTTCTGAGTGTATATGCCTATACCGAACTGATGGATCAAAATAAAAATGCCGTGCTGTGGGAAGCGTTGAAAAATGCGCTGGCCATTGGCTGGATTATGCGCACCGGCGATTGGTTTGGTATGGGTACTTGGCAAAGCTGGACCATACCCGTTCTCATTGCCTATTGCATTGTAGCTACTGTTGTAGTGGCGTGGTTTTGCTGGCAGATAAAGCCAACACAACACAAGCCCGTGCTGGCAAATGCCTGAGGCAGCCATCGATTTGTGATGTGCTATTTTTTGCGGTCAGATGGTAACGACTGTTTAGCTGATGTTTAAGTATGGTGGAATTCTTTCAATCATTTATTAAAATGAGGGCCAATGTGTGCAACAGCCCGCTGCTACTGCATACAACCTGTTGTTGATTGCTGACCATGCCAATTATTTTTACAGCATCAAACCAAACACATGGCAATCAGGATATTCATCACAGGCGGCACATTCGACAAAGAATACGATGAGATTACAGGTCAGTTGTTTTTTAAAGAAACACACCTGCCCGAAATGCTGAAGCTGGGCCGCAGCAAGCTCAATGTAGACATCCGCACCCTGATGATGATTGATAGCCTGCAAATGACCCCTACCGACCGTGAACTTATTGCCGAGCAGTGCATTCGCTGCGAACACAACCGCATCATCATTACCCACGGCACCGATACTATGGTAGAAACTGCCGCTGTTTTGGCTGGCAAAAACATTGATAAAACAATCGTCATTACAGGTGCTATGATTCCGTACAAGTTTGGATCCAGCGATGGATTGTTTAACCTCGGCAGTGCCATGGCCTTTGTACAAACCTTACCCAAAGGCGTGTATGTAGCCATGAATGGCCGCTGGTTCAATTGGAATAATGTATGGAAGAACCGGCAGACCGGTATTTTTGAGGAGCTACCTCAAGCAAATGGCTGATGTAGGATTTCTGATGGCTGATTGCTGATGTACTCAAGCTGGCTTCAAACTTCAGTATCTCTTATTCTTGATTACTGGTTTTCTATTTCCTTTTGCAGGAAGATGGTTGTTGATTCGCTGATTTAACGGCTTCATTTTCATCTTCCTTATTGCTTATTCCTTATTTAATATTTCCTAAGCCCCATCTTTGCGGGCTTCGGTCATTTTTCAATTGTGTCAAGTTGGTTCAGGAATTCAAACAAACACTGCGGTTATCCATTCCGCTCATTGTGAGCAATGTGGCACAGGTAGGTCTTGGCCTTATAGATAGTGCCATGGTGGGTTCTATCAGTTACAAGCAGTTGGCCGCCAGCAGCTTTGTCATCAACGCCATCGGTATTCCGCAGGTTATTTGCATCGGTATGACCATCGCCATCACGGCATTGGTGAGCATTGCCCGTGGGCAAAAAAACACTGTTGCAGCGAGTAGTTATTTATACAACGGCGTTTTTCTCAGCACTTTGGTGAGCATTGCCATTGCCAGTATTTGCAGCATTGCCTCGCCCCTGCTTTGGCACATGGGGCAAGAGCCCGAAGTGGTAGCCATAGCAGCCCCTTATTTTAAGGTGATGATCTGGAGCTTGGTGCCCATGACTTTTTTCCTGAGCATGAAGCAATTCAGTGATGCTTTGGAAATGACCCGGATTGGTATGTTTCTGTCATTTTTGAGTTTGCCCTTGAATGCGCTGCTCAACTGGCTGTTCATTTTTGGCAACCTCGGCCTGCCACGAATGGAACTGCTGGGTGCCGGAGTAGGCACATTGCTCACCCGTGTAGTGGAAGCAATTGTAATGCTGTACATCATTTTCAACAGCAAAGCATTTACACAATACATAGCTGTAAAAAAAGAAGCCTGGAAAATACAACGCAAACGCATTGCTGAACTGCTACACATAGGCATACCCAGTGGTCTGCAGTTGGTAATGGAAGCGGGTGCCTTTAGTGTGAGTGGCATTATGGTTGGTTGGTTAGGTGCCACGGCACAAGCGGCTCATCAGATTGCGCTGAACTGTGCCAGCACTACGTTTATGGCGGTGCTGGGCCTTAGCATGGGCAGCAGCATTCGCACCGCACATGCCTATGGCAGCAACGATGTACCAAGGCTCAAACGCATTGGCGTTAGTACCATTGCCGGCGGGTTAATTTATGGTGTGGTGACGGGCTTGTTGTTCATTTTATTCCGCTATCAATTACCCTATTTATTCAATTCAGATACTGCGGTGGTAACACTTTCGGCGCAACTGTTGTTGGTAGCGGCTTTGTTTCAGGTGAGTGACAGCCTCCAAGCCATTGGTGCAGGCCTTTGCAGGGGTATTAAGGATGTAAAAGTGCCAACAATACTGGTGGCTGTTGCTTATTGGGTCATTGGCATTCCGGTAGGTTACTGGCTGGCTTTTGAGCAAGGCTGGGGTGCCAGCGGTATTTGGTGGGGTTTTGTGGCCGGCTTAAGTATGGCTGCGTTACTTTTGAACCGTCGTTTTTTGAACATGGTTTCAAAAAAGGTTATTCAATAATTCGCATCCTGCATGTATTACATTCCTTTACAACAACCGCTTGATCCGGCATTTATGGATGGCCTGCTGGAGTTGGGTTGGTATAGAATGTCGCAGTCGGTTTTTACTACGCAATACATTCATTTGTCTGAAACGGAAGTGTACGAGGCTCTGTGGGCAAGGGTAGATTTGAAAAACTGGGAACCATCGAAAAAACACCAGCAATTACTGCGCAAAAGCAGTGGATTTCAGTTGACCATACAGCCCTTTTTGCTGAATGACGAGATCGAATATTTATATCGCCGGTACCGTCAATCCATCAATTTTGATGTGAGCAATACGGCCCGGGCCTACCTGCTCGACCAGCAGGAAGCCAACTTTTTTCCTACTAAAACCTGGACACTCTACGATGGTTCGGAACTCATTGGCGTAAGCTATTTTGATGAGGGTGCGGTTTCCAACGCAGGCATTCTTACTTTTTTTCACCCGGATTATAAAAAGTACAGCCCCGGCCTGTTGCTCTACCTCGAAACCGTACGGCTTACCAAGCTTCAAGGCAAAGAATATTTCTACCCCGGATACATTGCCCTGCAAAATCCGAAGTTCGATTATAAACTACAGGCTGGCAGCCAACATGTAGAAATATGGGACCCAATTGCAATGAAATGGCACAGCTACGCCAGTAGCCGCCATGTTAAGGCCAGCACCCCCAATGAAGTGAGCTGGTAACATTTCAAACGTTTGCAGCATTTAAGTGTATTGAAAGTCAATCGATTGCAAATAAAGCTATCAATTCCTTGTCGAACCAAAACCACAGAAATCGTTTATTGTAGTATGATTACTACAAAACATGTCACCGCTTCGTCATATCCACATATTATGCCAGTTCAAAATAGTGACTGACATCACGTGTATTGGCAGTTTGCCGCCTCATCTTTACATCAGTTTAAGGGTTTAGGGTATTAATGATTCCCCCGGTCTTCACCGGGGGTTTCGATTTTTATAAGGACAGCATTTCTGAAATGCAAACCTGCACTTCACCATTTGAATAATTCTCTAAAAAAGAAGTGGCGCCGTCTTCCGGCTTTTATAGTTACGGCTGTTCACATTGACTAAATAACACCTGCCAGCAGCTGTTATTTAGCTACACAATACTCATCATTCAGATTTTACCGCAAGATTTATCCAGCATTTTTTAATGTCGGAACAAGAATACATACTTTAACCATTGTCAAACAATTAGCAGCAAAACAAAACCTTCCTTAGATAAATAAACAGACAAACAATTATTTTGTAGAAGTCATCAAAATTTGTTTTTAGACGTGTTCAGAGTTGTGCACATTCCCCCTATCTTTACTCCAGTTTAAGGGTTTAGGGTTTTGAAGAGTCCTCCAGTCTCTACTGGGGGACTCATTCTTTTTTAGGGTAATTCACTTTTATCCATAAAAAAACCGCCTCTTTCGAAGCGGTCTTTTCATACATTTTCTGGCCTTACTTCGTCGATTTCCGCACAGAGCCGCCACTGTTTACATCAATATTCCTGATGATGGCCTCGCCTTTGTAGGTCACGAAGCCGCCACTGTTTGCCTTTGCAATTATTTCTTTTTTCACAGTTACCTGAGCACCGCCGCCGCTATTTACATTGGCCTGCAAATAATCAGTGGTAAAATCATATCCTTTAAAAATACCGCCGCTGTTTGCTTCCAGTTCCAGCTTGTTTGTACTCCCAGTTATCGCTATCACACCACCGCTGTTTTGCTTACAAATGAGGCTACTACCCTCAAATTGCCCCTTAATACTTGCACCACTGCTGGCTTTAAGTTCGTTGAGCCTGATATAACTCACGTATACTTTTATGCGCCAGGTTTTAGTCATCTTCCAAAATTTCCAGTCGTTTTCGACGCCTATTTTAAGCACTCCGTCTACCACTTGCGTTATCACTTTTTTATCAACTTCCTCCGAATTGGTACTCACCGCCAACCCTATTTCCTGTCCGTGAGCAATTACTACCTCTATTCCAGAGCTCACTTCAATGGCATCAAAGGAGGAAACGATGCGTTTCTTGGCATTGGCATCTTCAAATGTTTGGGCTGCTACTGGCACAGTTATCAGCAACAAAAAGTAGGCAATCAGTTTTTTCATAAATACTTTTTTCTGGTGTGAAAATGTAACGGGAATTATTCCTGAATCTTTTTACGCTGTCGCAAAGGCATTTGTTACAATATGCGACAATAATTACTGATAACATTTCCCCCAAATTGAATTCCACAAAAGCTGACCCGGATGTCTTTATTCATACACCTCAAACGGTGGCCACAAGGGCATAATTTCAATGTTGCTGCAGTGAGTATAAATATCATTCGACGAAAGTTGAACAAAATTGAACATTCTTCGAAGCGGTTGTAGTAGTTATCCACAAGCTTGTAGAGCACACCACTACCTGCATGGGTTACCCCTTCTACATTGTTGTATTAAAACAGTACACACTATTGTTCACCAAACAAAAACAAATGGTACAAAAGACTTACTTCAAAACAAAAGATTACGCAAAAGTAAAATTTACGCTCAGCCCGGAAAATGCTGATTCAGTTGAGATATTCGGTTTGAATAACGACTGGACAAACAGCGTTGAACTGAAAAAGAAAAAAGACGGATCATTTGCGGTTGAAGTATCGCTGCCCAAAAATTCTACACACGAATTTAAGTATCGCATCAACGGTCAGGAATGGCTGAACGAAGCAGAAGCTGACGGGGAAACCCCCAATGAATTTGGTGGAAGCAACAGCCTCATTAAGATAGACTAAGTCTCCGCTTGCGGCTTACAGCCAGAGCGTTTTCATACAAAACACATACAACGAAATGCTGCCACTATGCTAGTGGTGGCATTTTTTGTATGTAAGCAAATTGCTGCGGTGCTTCATTGTACTGCATGGCAATTTTATGCCTGTAATGAATGGCTATTTTTTTCTATACAAACGATAGGCAAAATAGCTTAATCCGGGTATGATGATAACGCTAAACCGATCGAGGTACCGTGCCTGAGTGAGTTCGTATTCCGTCATAAACCAAGCCAGCAAACCACTGCCAATAGCCAGTATCCAAAACACTACATGGGCTATTGGTCGTTCGTAAAAAGATGGCTTGCGTTTGATGGACATGTTTGGTGCAGCATCAAGAACTGTATTGGATGAAGACGATGCGGATACAGGATTTTTTTGTTGAGTAGCCTGCGCTGCAACCTGGGCTTCAAAAGCCTGTGCAAAATGCAAAAAAGCCTGCTTATCCCATTGATGATCGGACAACCGCAACTGATAAGGAAATCGCCTGACTGAAATGTACAGATAGTTAAATTGCTCCATCGACCTAGACAGATCGGAGCCCATTTTGTATGCCTGTATATCTTGCCAGCTGAAATGCCTGACCGTTGTTTTTTTAAAAACAGGCATCCATGAAAAGGAACGAATTTGCTGCGTAATGCCCTGTGGGTGCAAGCTATAACTACAATGGCCTGCGAGCAAGCCAATAGATAGAAAAATACTGGCAAACAACACGCCTGCACTTATCCAAATGGGAGCCCCTGCAATAATGGGAAAAAACATGGCTCCCATACTGATTTGCATGATAATGAAAATGCTCAACAGAAATGGCAGCCGAAATGAACGGCTGTTAAAAACCGCAATCGGATCAGATGCTTCATTTGTGGTGTTCATACCGTAAATGTCGGAAACAACTCAACGCATTGCATACCCGCTTCATGGTATAAAAAAAGCATGGCTTTCACCATGCTTCTCCTTTCCGGTGTGTTCAAGATTATTTCTTTTTGGCCACTGCTTTTTTTGGTGCCGCTTTCTTGGCGGCTGCCTTTTTGGGTGCAGCTTTTTTTGCGGTGGCTTTTTTCTCAAATGCGTCGGGCACCTGCGCTACGATGATTGACTTCACTTCTTCCAAATCAATCACAGCAGCTTCCTCTTGCGTGTATTTGCTTTTGCCTGCCTTGCCCAGTTTCAGCATTTTTTTACCGAAACGGATGTACGGTCCCCAGCGACCATTTTCGATACTGATTTTGAGCTCGGGCCATTGCTGTATGTAACGGTTCGATTCTTTCTCCACCTTGGCGGCAATGAGCTCATCGCAATCCTTCTGCGTCAGCGCATCAAAGTTGTAGCGGCGGGGCACGTTGATGTACAAATCGCCCCACTTAATAAACGGACCAAAACGGCCTTTACCCTTCGTTACCGGCTGACCCTGATAAGTAGCGATTGGCGCATCGGCCTGATGCTTTTCGGCTATCAAAGCTTGTGCACGGGCCATATCTACCGCCAGCGGATCTTCTCCTTTGGGCAGGCTAATGAATGCATCACCGTGTTTTACATACGGACCAAAACGGCCAATGCCTACACTCACTTCTTTGCCGTCAAATTCGCCCAACGTGAAGGGCAAACGGAACAAATCCAATGCCTCTTCGAGGGTAATGGTTTCAATGCTTTGGCCGGGGCGCAGGCTGGCAAACAATGGTTTTTCTTCATCATCTACACTACCAATTTGTATCATGGCACCAAAGCGGCCCATACGGGCAAACACCGGCTTGCGGCTTTCGGGGTGTTCGCCCAAATGACGCTCACCTGTGGCACGGTCGGCATGCTCCATGGTTTCTTCTACTTCCTTATGAAAAGGATCGTAAAAGTTGCGCACCATGCTGTTCCACTGCTGCTTGCCTTCAGCTACTTTATCAAACTCTCCTTCTACCCTGGCGGTAAAAGAATAGTCCATTACATTTTCAAAATGCTTGTTCAGAAAGTCGGTTACCACAAATCCAAGATCCGTTGGAAACAGCTTGGCTTTTTCAGCACCATAGTTTTCCATTTGCGTAGCGGAAGAAATCTTGTCGGCTTTCAATTTCCAAATGACCACGCTGCGCTGCTGGCCTTCGCGGTCTTCTTTTACCACATAGTTGCGCTTAAGAATAGTAGAAATGGTTGGCGCATAAGTGGAAGGACGACCAATGCCGAGTTCTTCCAGTTTTTTTACCAGCGAAGCTTCCGTATAGCGGGCAGTGGGACGTGAATATTTTTCGGCAGCCGTCATTTCCAGCAAGTCTACTGACTGGCCAATGCTCAGGTTAGGCAGGCGGCCATCTTCTTGCTCGTCTTCTTCATCGGTGCCTTCTAGGTATACTTTCAAAAAGCCATCAAACTTAATGACTTCACCACTGGCAGAGAGTTCTTCGCCATTGGTGCTGATGCCAATTTTAGCCGTTGTTTTTTCCAATTCGGCATCGGCCATTTGCGAAGCGATGGTCCGTTTCCAAATCAGGTCGTACAGGCGGGCACCTTCTGCATCATCAATGCTGGAATGCTCCATGTACGTGGGGCGAATGGCTTCGTGTGCTTCTTGTGCACTTTCGTTTTTGTTTTTGTACTTGCGTATTTGCAAATACCTTTTGCCATAGTTGTTTTCGATGGTATTGCCGATGGCGCCGAGAGCTGTATCACTCAGGTTTACACTATCGGTACGCATGTAGGTAATGTGACCCGCTTCGTACAGCTTTTGGGCAATGAGCATGGTTTTGGCCACGCCATAGCCAAGTTTGCGGCTGGCTTCCTGCTGCAAAGTAGAAGTGGTAAAAGGCGCAGCCGGTGTACGTTTGCCGGGCTTCACCACTATGTCTTTCACTTTGTAAGCAGCACCGAGGCAACTGTTTAAAAATTGCTCCGCCAGTTGGCCGTTGGCAAAACGAGCTCCCTCGGCAGAAAAACTTACGTCTTTGCCATTAAGATCTTTGCCGGAGAAATGTGCTTTTACTACAAAAGCACTTTCTGCTTTGAACGTGTTGATTTCTCTTTCCTTATCTACAATCAGTTTTACTGCAACGCTTTGCACACGGCCGGCACTCAGGCCACCCTGGCGACCAATTTTGCGCCACAGCACCGGGCTGATTTCAAAACCCACAATACGGTCGAGTACCCGGCGGGCCTGCTGGGCATTTACCAGGTTCATGTTTACCGTACGAGGGTTGGCCACCGCTTTTTGAATGGCTGGCTTGGTAATTTCATGAAACACAATCCGCTTGGTGGTGGCGGGGTCTAAATCAAGCACTTCGCACAGGTGCCAGCTGATGCTTTCTCCTTCACGGTCCTCATCGCTTGCCAACCAAACTTCCTCAGAAGATTTTGCCAGTTTGCGCAGTTCACTCACCACTTTTTGCTTTTCATCGGGCACTACGTAGCGGGGTTGAAAACCATGATCAACATCAATGCCCATGTCGTCCTTTTCCAGGTCGCGGATGTGGCCGTAGCAACTCTTTACCTGAAAGTCTTTGCCCAGAAATTTTTCAATGGTTTTGGCCTTAGCCGGGCTTTCTACAATGAGTAAGTTTTTTGCCATGATGTGCGAATAGCGGGGAGTAAGTTCTATGTTAATGGGTGGGAAAATAACGGATGCTATCCGGCATTTTCCTCGGCAATATTAGGATAGTTTGTAAAAAACAACGTCTTGCGGTTGTGAGCTGCTTATAAACAGGGGCTTATTTACCAGCATTCGAGGATGCGTTTCCGCACTTTATTGTCGCGGTAAATGCGGCTGTGTCCCAGCCCTTCGGTCACCATCAGCTCCACATGACCGGGCAAATGCGGTATGGCCGGCTCCACATCATTGAAGGGCGTGGTATCATCCAGCCGGTCGTGTATCCACAGCACCTGCCCCTGATGCTCCCGCAGCAGGCGGGGTAGCGAAAACCAGTCCATTTTGTGACCGGCCCGTTTTTCCAGTTCTTCCACAAACAGGGCCTGCAGGTTGGAGGGCAGTTGCAAAAAGCGGCTGAAGTTTTGCGTAGCCGATCGTACTTCTACCAGCGGCGCCACCAGTGCAATTTTGCTTTGCTGCTTGTGGCCTAGGGCATCCAGCGCCAGCATCAGGCTCATGCCGCCAAGGCTGTGGGCCAGGTAAGCATCAAACCCTTTGTGATGGCGAATAATATCTTCGAGCACCCATTTGTAAATGATGAGGTTAAGCCGGCTGCCATTGCTTTTACCATGGCCCGGTGCATCGTAGGCCAGCACTTCGTAGCCTTTTTTTAAAGACGGGTAAATGTATTTTTCGAAAGACTTGCAACTGCCGGCAAAGCCATGCACAATGAGCAGTTTTTGCCCGTTAGGCTCTTTGGGCAACCAATGATAGCCGGCCAGTTGATGTTCACCAGAGTTAAGCCGCAGCCGCTTGGCTTCTTTCCAGATGGGCGGTTCTTTCCTGCGGGGCCGGGCATACGGTTTTTGAAACAAATCGATGGCCGAAGCCGCTGCCCAGCGGGCATTGAGCACATGCATCAGGTTAAGCTTGGCCTTGTAATATTCTACCACCAGTTTTTGCGCTGCCGTCATTCCACGTTGTGTTGCCATATCCCACTGAAGCTTTGCGCAAAGAAACAGTAGTATGAATTGCTTTACTTTGAAATGATGGAAATAGTATTGATAGGAACAGGCAATGTGGCCACGGTGCTGGCCGGCATG